>NZ_JBJKEX010000625.1:0-908 GCF_045505405.1 Hansschlegelia beijingensis
CCACGACCTGTTCGAAGGTGTGTTCGCACGGGCGGGTCTCGCATCGGATGTCGAGGTCATTGAGGGCGAACGAAAGCTCGACGCCGGCGCCCAGGACCTGCGCCAGCCCTTGCCGGAGCGTGACCGTCTCGGACGGTTCGCCGCGGCCGGCCCACGGCCCGAGCGTGTCGGCCGGCGACTCGCCGATCGGCCCGATCAGGGCAACCTTGCGGACGCCGCGCCGGAAGGGAAGGACGCCGCCGTCGTTCTTCAGCAGGACCGCTGATTTCTCTGCGAGCTCCTGCGCGACCGCACGATGCTCCGGGCGGAACAGGGTCGCTTCGGCGCGGCCGGGCTGCGCGCCGCGCGACGGATCATCGAACAGGCCGAGCGCCTCCTTGAGCCGGAGCACGCGCCGAACGGCCGCGTCGAGCGCGCTTTCGGGCACGACGCCCGCGCGGACAAGGCCCGGCAGGCTTTTGACGAACGCCTTCGACTGCATGTCGACATCGGCGCCCGCCGCGAACGCCTGCGCGGCCGCGTCCTCCGCGTTCCGCGCGAAGCCATGAACGACCAGTTCCCGGACCGCGCCGAAGTCGCTGAGCACTGGCCCGTCGAACCCCCATTCCCGCCTGAGCACGTCGGTCAGCAGCCAGGCGTTGGCCACCGTCGGCAGGCCGTCCGGCGCGTTGAAGGCGGCCATCATGCAGTGCGCGCCTGCCTCCACGGCGGCGCGGAAGGGCGGCAGGTAGGTCTCGCGGAGCCCGCGCCGGGAGAGATCGGGCGCAGTGTAGTCCCGTCCGCCTTCGACCGCGCCGTTGGCCCCGAGATGCTTCGCGCAGGCGGCCGTGGCGTCCGCCGCCGCAAGGTCGTCGCCCTCAAGCCCCTTCACCCGCGCTTCCGCGATGCGCGCGGCGAGCCATCGCGAC
>NZ_JBJKEX010000626.1:0-898 GCF_045505405.1 Hansschlegelia beijingensis
CCCGCGGTCGCGGCCCGCATGGCCGCCTCGGCCTCCAGCCCGATGATGCGCAGCCGGCTCATGCCGGCGCCGTCCGCGCCGGCTTCGGCCAGCTTTCCGAAGAAGGGCTCGATGGCGGCCGCGCTGGCCCGGAACGTCGCGGCGTCCATGTCATCGTGGCTGCCGCTGTCGACATGGCTGACGAGGCCGGGCTTGGGGTAGGTCTCGAGCTCCAGGAGCAGGCAGTTCGCAGCGCTTGCCGCCACCAGGGCGGGATCGAAGTCAGGGGTCCGGGGCCCCAAGGCGGGTTTCGCAGGCAGCAGGAGCGGGGCTGTCATCGCCAGCCTCCGACGTCGCAGAAGCGATCACGGTCGACGAGCTCCACGCCGGCGGTCGACTTGACCAGAACCTCGCGGGCCTCGCCCAGAAGCTCGCGCCAGTTCACCGCGACGCCGCTCGACCGGACGAGCTCTCCATCGACCCGCATGGGAGCGACGGCGTCGATCTCGGCGACGCCAGCGGCCAGCGCCCGGAGGTCAGTTCGGGAGTGGACGCGGAACAGCACGTCGAGATCCGAGCTGGCCGTCACGTAGTCCAGCCCGGTGAGCGTCCGCCAGGCGAGGCTGCCGAACGCCGGGACCGTCACGGCGTGCTTGGAAGCCAGCGCTCGCAGCTCGCAGATGGTCGCCCGCCACGAGATGGGCGCGTCCGGAAGAACCTCCGCCAGCGCTGGGGGCGCTGAGGTCGCCAGGACGTCTTCAGGCCGCATGAGGAAGCAGAGCCGGCGTTTTCCCGCGAAAGGCGGCAGCGGAAGGCCAAGCGGCACCCCCGCGCCTTCCCCGGGAAGCGGACGACGCGAGATCAGCGGCCAGCCGCGCCGCGCCCAGGCCTCCACGAGCGGCGCCGCGGCGAAATCGGG
>NZ_JBJKEX010000627.1:0-898 GCF_045505405.1 Hansschlegelia beijingensis
CGGTCGAGGCGGCGGCCGGCGGCACGCTGTTCCTGGACGAGATCGGCGAGATGGAGCTTTCGCTGCAGGCGAAGCTCCTGCGCGTGCTGCAGACCGGCGAGTTCCGCCGGGTCGGCGATCCCCGCCCGCGGCGCGCGGACGTCCGGATCGTCTGCGCGACGCATCGCGACCCGTTCGCGGAGGTCGCGGCCGGACGCTTCCGGCAGGACCTGTTCTACCGGCTGCACGTCCTGCCCATCCGTCTGCCGGCGCTGCGCGAGCGCGGCGACGACGTGATCGCCCTCGCCGGCGCGTTCCTGGAGAGCTTCGCCCGCGAGGAAGGCCGCCCGATCTGGCGGCTGTCCCCGGCGGCCGCGAAGCTCTTCAGGCGATATGACTGGCCGGGCAATGTGCGGGAGCTGCAGAACGTGATCCGGCGCGCCATCGTGCTTGGCGAAGGCGACGAGATCACGCCGGAGATGCTGCCGGCCGAGTTCAGGCGGGCGGGGCCGCCCCCCGTCTCCGTAAGCGACCCCGAATTCATCGAACCGTTCTGGGTGCAGGAGCGGCGGATCATCGAGCGCGCCGTGGAAGCCTTCGGCGGCAACACCGCGCGCGCCGCCGCGGCGCTCGAGATCAGCCCCTCGACGATCTACCGCAAGCGCGAGCGCTGGGCCTGACGCCGCGTCCGGCGCCCCGTGCCGCTGTTGACGCCGGGACGATGTTAGGGCCAGCGTCCGCCGCCTGACGATCGAGGCGGGACATTGGCTGAAGACTTCGACCTGGCCGTCGTGGGCGGCGGCATTCTCGGACTGGCTCATGCGCTGGCGGGCGCCCGCAGCGGCCGGCGCGTCGTGGTGATCGACCGCGACGCGCGAGCGAACGGCGCATCGGTGCGCATGTCGGGGCTGGTCAGCGT
>NZ_JBJKEX010000628.1:0-895 GCF_045505405.1 Hansschlegelia beijingensis
CGCGTCGATCATGCCCTCCGGCCCGCACACGTAAAGATGCGTGCCGAGCGGCTGGTTGGGCAGGATCTCGTCGACCCGGATCACCTCCTGGCGGTCGTCGCGGTAAAGCCGGACCTTGTCGCCGTGCCGCGCCACGAGCTCTTCGGCGAACGCGCCATGCGCCTCGTCGCGCATCGCGTAATGCAGCTCGTAGCGCTGGCTGCGGCTCCGCAGTTCCTCGGCCATCGCGTAGATCGGCGTGATCCCGATGCCGCCGGCGACCAGTATGTGCTTGCGTCCGGCGTGAACCAGCGGGAACAGGTTGACCGGCATGCTGATGACCAGCTCCGAGCCGACCCCGACCCGCTCATGCATGAACACCGAGCCGCCGCGCGAGTTCGGCGTGCGCACCACCCCGATCCGGTAGTGCGAGCCGTCCGGCGCCCGGTCGATCAGCGAATAGGGATTGCGGATGCGGTGGTGGCCGTCCTGCATGCTGACCACCACATGGGCGCCGGCCGAAAACAGCGGCAGCTTCTCGCCCGAGGCGGAGGCGAGGCTGAAGCGCCTGACCGTCGGCGTCGCCTGCTCGACCGCGACGACCCGCACCGGGATCTCGAGGCCGCCGCTCACCGGTAGAGCTCCTCGGTCGGCGGGATCACGCCCGGCTCCTCGGCGTCGACGCAGACCCCCTGGAAGGCGCCCAGCCGGCGCGAGAAGTGGTCGCGGACGAACAGCGTCAGCCCGCAATGCGAGCACACGAACGGCGTGGCGGTCACGTCCTCGGTCATGCCCTTGCAGTGCACGCACTGCACCCGGCGGGCGAGCGAGCCGCGATGCTCGGTTCGGATCGACTGGTGGTCGACGCCGCGCGCCGCCGCCGCCGCCGCCACCGAGCCGATGAAGCCCTCGCGCC
>NZ_JBJKEX010000629.1:0-894 GCF_045505405.1 Hansschlegelia beijingensis
CGCCTGCGGCGGCGCCTTTCATGCGACGGTCGGCCGGGCGGCTTGGCCGCCCCGGCCGGGACGACGTCCTCGGAGCGCCGCGTCAGTCCGCGCGGCGGAGATAGGTGACTTCGTTGGTGTCGACCACGATGCGCTCGCCCGACGCGATGAAGGGCGGCACCATCACGCGCAGGCCGTTCTCGAGCTTCGCGGGCTTGTAGGAGGAGGCGGCTGTCTGGCCCTTCACGACAGGGTCGGCCTCGACGATCTCGAGCGTCACCTGGTCGGGCAGCTTGACGCCGATCGGGCGCTCCTCGTGCATCTCGACCGTCACCGTCATGCCGTCCTGCAGGAAAGCGGCGCGCTCGCCGACGAACTCGGCCGCCAGCTGCATCTGCTCGTAGGTCGCGAGATCCATGAACACCAGGTCCTCGCCCTCGGCGTAGAGGAACTGGAAGTCCTTCTGCTCGAGCCGGACGCGCTCGACGGTCTCGTCGGCCCGGAAGCGCTCGTTGAGCTTGCGGCCGTCGATCAGGTTCTTGAGCTCGACCTGGTTGAACGCGCCGCCCTTGCCGGGCTTCACGGCGTTGGTCTTGACGGCGGCCCAGAGGCCGCCCTGGTGCTCGATGACCATGCCGGGGGTGATCTGGTTGCCGTTGATCTTCATTCGTCAGGTCTTTCGAGAGAGGCGGCGTGCGTGCGGGGCGCCGCGTCGGCGCCCGCTCGTTTGCCCGCGGATCAGAGCCGCGTCAAGGTTTGCGGCCGCCGGCCTCGGCGGTGGTCTCCTGCGCGATCGGGCCGAAACCTTCGCTCCATTTCGCCATCAGACTGTCGCCCGCGGCGCGGTCCGCCGGCGGCAGGCTCGCCACGAAGCCGTCGAGCCAGGCGTCGGCCAGTCCCTGGCGGCGGGCGAGC
>NZ_JBJKEX010000630.1:0-890 GCF_045505405.1 Hansschlegelia beijingensis
GGCCCGAAATTCAAACTGAGACACCGAGGTGACGGCCTGGCCTGCGCCGCTCAAGGCGCGCGTCGCCGTTGTGTACGCGCCACCCACGAGCGCGCCCATCGCGCTCGTCAGCAGATAAACGATCACGAGCGTGGTGGCGGCCCAGGCGGTCAATCCGTGAAGGGCGCCGACCGTCGGCCGCGTCGCGCCGCTCGCCCGGCCGGCGACGTAGCCGCCGATCGCGCCGGCGATGACGCCCGACACGACCCACCAGACCGCCGCCGAGATCGACATCGTCTGGGCGTCCGGGGAGCCGTCCCCCGCAGGGTCGACGGTCGCAAGGCCGATCCCGACGCCAAGCATGCTGAGCAGCAGATGAGCGACCAGCGCCAGCGCCACGCCCGCGAAGACAGCGCCCCAGGAAATCTTGTTCAGGACGCTTGGAATGGCGACTTCTACGACTTCTTCGGTGGTGGAATAGACCGCCATGTCGTCACCTCGATTTTCTTCATCAACGCGACGGATCGCCCGTTGATTGGTCGTAACAATCAGGAGGGCGCTTTGTTCATGAGGCGGCGGCCCCGGGGCAGGAATCCGGGTTAGCAAAACGGACCAGGGGGAGAAGTCATCCCATCCGGGGCTCGATGCGCAGCGCGCGCAGAGCGTTCAGGATGACGGCGACGTCGATCGCCTCCTGAAGCAGCGCTCCCTGCACCGGGGTGAGGTAGCCGAAGGCGGCGGCGATCATGCCGACAACCGACAGGCCGATGCCCGCCACCACGCTTTCGAGCGCGATGCGCCGCGCGCGCCGCGCGATCTCGATGCCGGTCCCCAGCCGGTCGATCCTGTCGACAAGCAGCACGACGTCGGCGGCCTCGGCCGAAGCGGCGGCGCCCCGGGCGCCCATGGCC
>NZ_JBJKEX010000631.1:0-889 GCF_045505405.1 Hansschlegelia beijingensis
GACGCTCCGCACCGTGAACAGGGTCGAGATCGACCTTCCCGGCCAGCTCGCGCAGGAGATGGTCGGCTACGCCGTGACGCCGACTGCCACCAGCGCCGAGACCAGCGCGAGCATGACGAGCGCGATCTGCGCCGCGCCTGCGAGGTCGGAACGGGTGATCCAGGTGGTGTAGATCGTGACCGTGATGGTGCGGACGCCGAGGAATTCCGAGGCGCCGATGTCGTTCAGCGCCTCCATGAGGGCGAGACTGACCCCGAGCGCGATCCCCGGCCGGGCGAGCGGCAGCGCCACTCGCCAGAACGCCTCGCGCCGCGAGGCGCCCAGCGTGCGCGCGGCCTCGAGCAGGCCGGCGGACTGGGTGAGGAACACCGCCCGCACCGACAGATAGACGTAAGGGTAGAGCACGAGCCCGAGCAGCAGGATGCAGCCCGTCATCGAGCGGATGTCGGGCAGGCGGAACTCGCGCGGGCTCTCATAGCCGAGCAGCGCCCGCACGGCGCTCTGCACTGGCCCCACCGGATGCAGCATGTCGAGATAGGCGAAGGCGACCACATAGGTCGGGATCGCGAGCGGCAGCAGCAGCAGCCATTCCAGCGCGCGCCGCCCGGGGAAGTCATAGGCGGTGACCAGCCAGGCCGTGCCGCAGCCGACCGCCGCGACGAACAGGCCGACGCCGACGAGCAGCGTCGCCGTCTCCTGGACGGCGTCCGGCAGCACATAGGCGAGCAGATGCGGCCACTGCTCGAGCGAGCCGCCGAGCGCCGTCCACCTTTCGGCTAGATCTCTCACCAACCTTCTCTGAGCTCGAGGGTGTAAAGATGTTTCGACTTCGTCGATCAACACAAGCCCGTACTTGGGGAAGTCAGCTTCTAAAAACTCTGCGATTGTC
>NZ_JBJKEX010000632.1:0-887 GCF_045505405.1 Hansschlegelia beijingensis
TTGCGCTCCCGGTACTCGGCCGGCGTGATCTTCAGCGAGATCAGCGCGAGCACGATCAGAATGGCGTCGCGCGCCGCAGGACGCCCGCACCACCGCCCTGCTCGAAGGCTCCGTCACGGTGTTGCGCGAGGCCGGCGTCTGGGACTCCCTCCAGGGCGCGGCCGCGCCGCTCCGGACGCTCCGGATCGTGGACGGCGGACGGCGGCTGTTCCGGGCGCCGGAGGCCACGTTCCAAGCCAGCGAGCTCGGGCTCGAGGCTTTCGGCTGGAATGTGCCCAACACGGCGCTCACGGCGGCTCTGGCGGAGGCCTTCATGCGCGCGCCCGGAGCGGTGCGGCGGTTAGCCGAGGCGCGCGAGAGCCGGCCCGGCGAGAAGCTTGTCGCGCTGACGCTGGACGATGGCTCCACCGTCGAGGCCAGGCTCGCGATCGCCGCCGACGGGCGAAAGTCTCTGCTTCGGGAGGCGGCCGGGATCGGTTTCAAGAGCCACCGCGCGCCCCAGACGGCTCTCGCCTTCGCGGTCGAGCATGACCGCGAGCACGAGGGCGTCTCCACGGAGTTCCATTTCGAGGAGGGGCCGTTCACGCTCGTGCCGATGCCGGGCCGACGCTCAAGCATTGTCTGGGTGGCGACGCCCAGGCAGGCGGAGGAACTTGCCGCCCTCAGCCCTGAGGCGCTGGGCGAGGCCGCGACGCGCAAAAGCGGGCGGGTTCTGGGAGAGATGCGCGTCACGGGCCCGATCGGGCGTTTCCCGATCACGGTCGGCGCGGCGACCTGCTTTGCGGCGCGCCGCACCGATCAACATGGAGGTCGGGCTGATCACCCCGCCGGTCGGGCTCAACCTGTTCGTCATCAACGCCATCGCCCCGCAGGTGCCGACGCGGGAG
>NZ_JBJKEX010000633.1:0-886 GCF_045505405.1 Hansschlegelia beijingensis
GTTCAAGCGATGATCGCCTTCATCGACGATCACCGTGGGGCGAGCCCGGCGATGTCGAGCCCGCCGTCGACCGCCGCGCACAGCGCCCGTATCGTCCGGAGCTTGCCGCGCGAGACGCCGGCGGCGCGGAACAGCTCGTCGGGAGCTTGCGAAAGCTGGGCGTGATCCAGCGCTCCGAGCGCGGCTTCGATCCGGCCGTGAATGGCTCGCGCGGCGGTCACCGATATCATCTGTGAGTTGACGAGCCAGATCAGTCCCGCGAGGCCAGGGTCCAGCGAGCGCAGCGGCGGCTCCCCCGCGACCGCGCGCAGGCGCGCCATCGCGGGATCGAGCGCGCAGAGCGCGTCGAGCGCCGCCTCGAGCTCAGGCTTGCCAAGAATGCGGAGAGGGCCCACCGCTGGCACGCTAGCGGGAAAGGACAGATGCAGGAACCGGCATCGCGGGATCGGCGGGAGGAGGGGGGCTCGGAGCCGCTTCCGGGGGACGAGCGGCCGGTGTTCCGTTTCGCTCCCTCGCCGACCGGACACCTGCATCTCGGCCACGCCCTTTCGGCGCTGTGCGTGTGGCGCGCGGCGGAGGCCGCGGGCGGGCGCGTGCTGCTTCGCATCGAGGACATCGACCCGGTCCGCTCGAAGCCGGAATTCGGAGAAGCCATCGAGGAGGACCTCGCCTGGCTCGGCTTTCGCTGGGAGGGAGCGCCGCGACGGCAGTCGGAGCATCTCGACGACTATCTCCGCGCCCTCGAGGAACTCGACCGACGCGGTCTGGTTTATCGCTGCCGGCTCACCCGGTCCGACATCGCGGCGGCGGTCGAGTTCCTCGAGGGCGCGGAGATAGTCGTCGAGATGCTCCGACTGCCGTCGCGGCGCTCCCTCCCAGCGAAAGC
>NZ_JBJKEX010000634.1:0-882 GCF_045505405.1 Hansschlegelia beijingensis
TCAAGACGCGCGAACTGCTCGTCCGTCAGCCAGAAGCAGTCCGATCCCATCGGCGTTCTCCCTCGAGGACGCCTCTGAATCACGCTTCACTCGATCTGCAAACCCCTTAATGGGTCCGGGCCCTAGGACGGGGCCGCGCCGTCGAGCGTCTTAAGGCGCGGGATGGGTTTTGGACGAGGCGCTTCCCCGGAGGCGGCGAGGCCAGGATCCGCAAAGGGACCGACCCCTCAGGGGCTACGGGCCGCCCGCGACCGGAGCGCGGCTTCCGCCAGCTGATGAACAAGCCGCCGCGCGTGGAGCGCCGGGCGACCGGCCAAAATACGCGTAAAACCACGGTGGCCCGGCGCTCCGCGCCTTCCGCTGTCGCTGTTTGAACCGGATGAAGCAACTTGCGCCGTGCGACCCGGCGGATCGCGCGCGCCTACCGTGAAGCGCCCGACCCTCGACCGTCATGCCCGGCCGCAGGCCGGGTATCCACGACCTGGGCGCAAGGCGGCGCGGCGGGAAGGTAAGTCGTGGATGCCCGCGAAGGCGGGCATGACGGGAGGGGAAAGCCGGCGGCGGAGGGTCTTCTGCGCAGGGTCGGTTCCGAACGCGAGCCAGCGCCGGGATTCAAGGGCGCGCTCTACGCCCGAAGCCCCACCCGACCTCGGCCTGTCGGCCGAGGCCACCCTCCCCACGGCTGCGCCGCGAGGAGGGAGAAGAAGAGGCGCCGCGGCTCGGACGAAGGGCGCTCTTTCCCTCCCTCGCGAGACGGGGAGGGTGGACGGCGCAGCCGGCCGGGCGGGTGGGTTCAGCGCGAGGCTCAGCCGCCGCGGGCGCGGGACATCATGCGGCCGACATAGACCACCGCGGCGCAGCCGGCCGGGAACACGACCTCGT
>NZ_JBJKEX010000063.1:0-13015 GCF_045505405.1 Hansschlegelia beijingensis
GATCTAACCTGGACGTCAGCCACCTGCTCGCGGACCGGCAGCAAGGGCGCGGGCAGCGGAAGCGGGGTCGGCACGCTCGCCATCACGGCCGGGCGGGTGGTCCTGGAGCCACGGTCGTTCTCGGCGACCAGCGGCGCGGTGCGCGAGCCGGACTGGGCCTTCGGCAGGTTGAGCGCGATCAGTTCGCGCATGTGGGCGTCGCGCGAGGGGCCGGTGCGGCCGCCCATGACGACGGCGACGATGCTGCGGCCCTGGCTCTTCACCGAGGTGAGAAGGTTGAAGCCGGAGGCGTTGGTGTAGCCGGTCTTGATGCCGTCGACGCCCTCGACGCGGCCGAGCAGCTTGTTGTGGTTCGGCATGGTGCGGCCGGCGAAGTTGAACACGCGCGTGCCGAAATAGCCGTAATAGCGAGGGAAGCGGTCCTGAATGGCGCGGCCGAGCGTCACCAGATCGCGAGCCGTCGACACGTGGGTCGGGTTGGGCAGGCCGGAGGCGTTGCGGAACACGGTCTTGCTCATGCCGACGGCGCGCGCCTTGCGCGTCATCCGGTCGGCGAAGCCCGCCTCGGAGCCTTCGAGGTTCTCGGCGAACGCGCAGGCGACGTCGTTCGCGGACTTCGTCACAAGCGCCTTGATGCCGTCCTCGACCCGCAGGGACTGGCCGGCCCGCAGGCCGAGCTTCGAGGGGGCCGCGGCCGCGCAGTTCGCGGACATCGAGATGCGACTGTCGAGACTGATGCGGGAGCGCTCCAGATCCTCGAACACGAGGTAGAGCGTCATCACCTTCGTGACGGAGGCCGGGAACCGCAGATTGTCGGCGTTCTTCTCGTAGAGAACCGCCCCGGTCTTGGCGTCCACGACGAGCGCGGCGTAGTTCGAGGCGCCGGTGAAGGTGGCGGCCGGCGCGATGCGGGTCTTGTGCTGCGACGAGTGGCGCTTCTTCGATCGCGCCTCGGCGCTGTCGACCGTGGCGAAAACCGCGCCTGTCAGCACGCCCGCGGCGGCCACGCAGGTGACAAATCGGCCGCTCCAACTCACAACGCAACTCGGCTTCATCACACGCATTCCCGTATCGCCCGCGCCAGGTGGACGTTGCCGGTCCACCCACTCGACGCCCGCCCAGCGCCGTCGGCGTCTCCCGGACAGCGCAGTCAACGACGCTAAGCAGACGCGGTTACGGAGGGGTTAAGGCGAAATCGCGGGTTGTGCGGTGCAAAACGCGATCTTGACAGTCATGCTGCACTGCATATATTCCGTCCGCTTGAACGCTAAGACGTTCGAAAGCGCTCCGCTGAAGGGTTGAGCCGCTTTCAAGACAGCGGGGCGCGCGAGGCGCAGCCCAACCCTCCAGGAGGAGACAGGCATGACGACCAACACGTTCGAGGACGCTCAGAAGTACGGCCGCGAGAACATGGATCTCGCGCTCAAGAGCTTCGGGGCCGTCAGCAAGGGTCTGCAGGCGATCGCCGTCGAAGTGGCCGATTATTCGAAGAAGGCCTTCGAGGACAGCAGCGCTCTGGTCGAGAAGATCGCCAGCGCCAAGTCGGTGGACAAGGCGTTCGAGGTTCAGTCGCAGTTCGTCAAGTCGAGCTACGAGACGTATCTCGCCCGCGCGACCAAGATCGGCGAGCTTTACGCGGACATCGCCAAGGAAAGCTACAAGCCGATCGAGACGGCCTTCACCAAGGCCAAGTGACGCGCTGACGTCATCGGCGCCGGTCCCGCGACCGGCGCACCCCAGCCCGGCTTCTCGCCGGGCTTTTTTTTGCCTGCGCGTCTACCTACTTGATCGTCGGCGGGACGTTCCGACAGTCTGGCGTGCGTGATGCTCCAGAGCTAGGATCAGCTCGGATGATTGTGATGCGGCGCCGCGCGGTCCCTCGTACGCGCCGCGACGACTGACGAGGCGGCGGCTGACTCATGAGGGAGACGAGGACGAGCAATTCGAAGCGTGGACTGCGTCGGACGGATGTGCGGCGCAGCGGCGCGGCCCTTCGAGCCGCGAAACTCACCGGCGGGCTGCGCCGGGTGGAGGATGCGGGTCCTGGCACGGGCGTCGTCACGAAGACGCGCCCGAAGGTCAAGCGGCCGAGCCTTTACCGGGTGCTGATACTGAACGACGACTACACTCCGATGGAGTTTGTCGTGCATGTGCTGGAACAGTTTTTTGCAAAGGACCGTGAAGCTGCGACGCGGATCATGCTCCACGTCCATAATCACGGCGCGGGGGAGTGCGGCGTCTACACCTACGAGGTGGCCGAAACCAAAGTGACGCAAGTCATGGATTTCGCACGGAAGCATCAGCATCCATTGCAGTGCGTCATGGAAAAGAAGTGAGGTAAAGCAATTGCCGTCATTCTCGCGCAGCCTCGAGCAGTCTCTCCACCGCGCTCTCGCTTTCGCCAATGAGCGTCACCATGAGTACGCGACTCTCGAGCACCTGCTGCTGTCCCTGGTTGACGATCAGGACGCCGCGGCGGTCATGCGGGCCTGCAATGTCGACCTGGAGATCCTGCGCCGGAACCTGATCGAGTACGTCGACGCCGAACTCGACAATCTGGTCGGGGACACGTCCGAGGACTCCAAGCCGACGGCAGGCTTCCAACGCGTCATCCAGCGCGCCGTCATCCATGTCACGTCTTCCGGCCGCGAGGAGGTCACGGGGGCCAACGTGCTCGTGGCGATCTTCGCCGAGCGCGAGAGCCACGCCGCGTTCTTCCTGCAGGAGCAGGACATGACGCGCTACGACGCCGTGAACTACATCAGCCACGGGATCGCAAAGCGTCCGGGCCTGTCAGAGGCGCGGCCGGCGCGCGGGGCCGACGACGAGGCCGGGGCGAGCGCCGAGGAGACGCCGGGCGGCGGCAAGAAGAAGGCCGACGCGCTGGACGCCTATTGCGTCAACCTCAACAAGAAGGCGCGCGAGGGCCGGATCGACCCGCTGATCGGCCGTGACGCCGAGATCACCCGGACCATCCAGATCCTGTGCCGCCGCACCAAGAACAACCCGCTCTTCGTGGGCGACCCGGGCGTCGGCAAGACGGCGATCGCCGAGGGCCTGGCGCTGCGCATCGTTCGGGACGAGGTGCCTGAGGTCCTGCAGGACGCCACCGTGTTCTCGCTGGACATGGGAGCGCTGCTGGCCGGCACGCGCTATCGCGGCGACTTCGAGGAGCGGCTGAAGCAGGTCGTGAAGGAGCTCGAGGCGACCCCCGGCGCGATCCTGTTCATCGACGAGATCCACACCGTCATCGGCGCTGGCGCGACGTCCGGCGGGGCGATGGACGCCTCCAACCTGCTGAAGCCGGCGCTCGCTTCCGGAACGCTGCGCTGCGTCGGGTCGACGACCTACAAGGAGTATCGCCAGCACTTCGAGAAGGACCGGGCGCTCGTCCGGCGCTTCCAGAAGATCGACGTCGCCGAGCCCTCGGTCGAGGACGCGGTCGAGATCCTCAAGGGCCTCAAGCCCTACTACGAGAGCTATCACCAGGTCCGCTACACGAACGAGGCGATCAAGGCCGCGGTCGAGCTCGCGCACCGCTACATCAACGACCGCAAGCTGCCCGACAAGGCGATCGACGTCATCGACGAGACGGGCGCCTCCCAGATGGTCCTGCCCGAGAACAAGCGGCGCAAGACGATCGGCGTGAAGGAGATCGAGGCGACGATCGCCACGATGGCCCGCATCCCGCCGAAGTCGGTCTCCAAGGACGACGCCGAGGTGCTGCGGTCGCTGACCGAGAGCCTGAAGCGCGTGGTCTACGGCCAGGAGGCTGCGATCGAGGCGCTCTCCTCGACGATCAAGCTCGCGCGCGCCGGCCTCCGCGACCCGGAGAAGCCGATCGGCTGCTACCTGTTCTCGGGGCCCACCGGCGTCGGCAAGACCGAAGTCGCCCGCCAGCTGTCGTCGCTTCTCGGCGTCAAGCTGCTGCGGTTCGACATGTCGGAATACATGGAGCGCCACACGGTCAGTCGTCTGATCGGCGCGCCTCCCGGCTATGTCGGCTTCGATCAGGGCGGGCTGCTGACGGACGGCATCGACCAGAACCCGCATTGCGTGCTGCTGCTCGACGAGATCGAGAAGGCTCACCCCGACCTGTTCAACATCCTGCTGCAGGTGATGGATCACGGGAAGCTCACCGATCACAACGGCAAGCAGGTCGATTTCCGCAACGTCATCCTGATCATGACGACCAATGCGGGAGCGTCCGACCTCGCCAAGGAGCCGATCGGCTTCAACCGCTCCAAGCGGTCCGGCGAGGATTCCGATGCCATCAACCGCCTGTTCGCGCCGGAATTCCGCAACCGGCTCGATGCGATCATCGCCTTCGGCAATCTGCCGATCGAGGTGGTGCGGCAGATCGTCGAGAAGTTCGTCCTGCAGCTCGAGGCGCAGCTCGCCGACCGCAACATCACCATCG
Organism: Hansschlegelia beijingensis; assembly: GCF_045505405.1. GTDB lineage: Bacteria > Pseudomonadota > Alphaproteobacteria > Rhizobiales > Methylopilaceae > Methylopila > Methylopila beijingensis_A. The sequence goes on from NZ_JBJKEX010000063.1 coordinate 4,421, forward strand.
AGCTCTCGGACGAGGCTCGAGACTGGCTGGCCGAGCGCGGCTACGACCCGCAGATGGGCGCCCGGCCGCTGGCGCGTCTCATCCAGGAGGCGATCAAGACGCCGCTCGCCGACGAGGTCCTGTTTGGCCGTCTCAAGGGCGGCGGCGCGGTCCGCGTGCTGGTCGAGACCAAGGAGGACGGCAAGACCGGACTCGGTTTCGCCTTCCCCGAGGGCCCCGTCACGCCCAAGCCCGAGAAGATCGGCGACACGGACGGCGAGAGGCCGGCGCGTCGTCGCTCGGAGGGCTCGCGGAAAGGCGGCTCCAAGGCGCCGCCGCTCGTGCGCAGTGAGGGCTGAGCGGGCGCGAAGCCCGGCGCCTCGCGCGCCGGGTTGATCGCTCGATGGATTCGACTCCGCCTCAGGAGGCGCCGACCCCGGTCGGCGCCTCGCGTCCGTTCTGGCAGGGCGCGCGCGCGGCCCTGAGCACGCCCGGCCTCGTGCTGTTCGGAAGCTTCACCGGCTTCGGCGCGATGACGCACGATTTCGGCTGGCCGATCTGGATCGCGGCGCTGTCCACCGTTCTGATCTGGGCGGCCCCGGCTCAGCTGGTGCTCGCCGGCGCGCTCGCGAGCGGGGCGGGAATCGCGGCGTCGTCGCTCGCCGTGACGATCTCCGCGGTGCGGCTGCTGCCGATGGTGGTCTCGATCCTTCCCGTCCTGCGCTCCGACCGCACCTCGCTCGGCGCGCGTCTGCTCGCCGCGCATTACGTCGCGGTGACGGCCTGGTTCGAGGGGCTGCGGCGCACGCCGGCGCTCGATCGCGAGAGCCGCATGCCGTTTTTCCTCGGTCTCGCGAACGGGCTGGTGTTGGGCAGCACCATCGCGACCGCGGCCGGCCACGCGGCGGCCGGCCTGCTTCCGGCTGCGCTGTCCATCGGTCTGCTCGGCCTGACGCCGATCTACTTCCTGCTCTCCCTCGAGCGGGGCGCGTCGGGCTTGGGCGAGCGGCTCGCGATTGGCCTGGGGCTCGTTCTCGCGCCGCTGATCGCGACTATGACGCCCCGCTTCGATCTGCTCTGGACGGGGATCATCGGGGGCACCATCGCGTTCCTGATCGACAAGGCGGCGCGCCGGCGGCGGTCAGCCCTATGACGACCCCCGACGTCGGCTTCCTGCTGCTCGCCGTGGTCGCGGCCTTCTTCGCTAACGAGCTCTGGCGGGTCCTCGGCGCCGTGCTGTCCGCGAGGCTGGACGAGGACGGGGCCGTGTTCGCGTGGGTGCGGATGGTCGCCACGGCGCTGGTCGCGGGGCTGGTGGCCAAACTCGTGCTGTCGCCGAGCGGCGGCTTCGCCCTGGCGCCGCTGTGGCTGCGGCTCGGCTCGGCGGCCGCGGGAATCGCGGCCTATGCGGTCGGCCGCCGTTCCCTCGCGCTCGGCGTGGCGACCGCCGAGGTCGCTCTCATCCTCGGGATGGTAGCGCTCGGCGCCTAGCGAGGCCGCCTGGACCTACAGGGCCGCCCGGATCTTCTCCGCGTGCGCGGCGAGCACGTCCTGCTTCTCCATCTGTCCCGTGTGAGGCCTCAGCGGCACGTCGGTCCAGCGCGGCAGGATATGGATGTGGGTGTGGAAGATCACCTGACCGCCCGCGGTCTCGTTGAACTGCTGGATCGTGACGCCCTCGGCGCCCATGCCAGCCTTCACAGCGCGCGCGACCTTCTGCACCGAGGCAAACAGCGGGCCGAGATCCGAGGCTTCCGCCTCCAGCAGCGTCCGCGACGCCGCTTTCGGGATCACCAGCACGTGGCCGTCCGCGCGCGGCATGACGTCCATGAAAGCCAGGGTGGCCTCGTCCTCGTAAACCTTGTGGGCCGGCAGATCGCCGCGCAGGATCTTGGCGAAAATGTTCTCGGGGTCGTACTCAGCCATCGGCGGCGCGGCTCCGTCCGGAAGAAAGGGCGGCCAAAGGATCGCGCCGGCGCGTTCCGGTCAAGCGCCCTCTTCAGAGGCGGCGGGAGTTCGCCGGTAGGGGGTCGCGGTCTCGAGCGCGTCGTGCGCTTCGGCGACGTAGCGGCGTTCCCGCGCGAGATAGTCCTTCACCGCCCGCGCCAGCCCGGGGTCGGCGAAGGCGTGCGCGGAGTAGGTCGTCACCGGCCGATAGCCGCGCGCCAGCTTGTGTTCGCCCTGGGCGCCGGCCTCGACGCGCGGCAGCTTGAGCGCGATCGCGGCGTCGATCGCCTGGTGGTAGCAGACCTCGAAATGCAGGAACGGATGTTCCTCGATCGCGCCCCAGTAGCGCCCATAGAGCGCGTCGCCCCCTATGAAGTTCAGCGCGCCCGCGATCGGCTTTCCCGCCCGCTCCGCGAGCACCAGGAGAATCCGCTCCGACATCGTCTCGCCGATCAGGCTGAAGAATCCACGGTTCAGGTAAGGCCGGCCCCACTTGCGGGACGCCGTGTCCAGATAGAACGCGAAGAAGGCGTCCCAGTGCTCTTCGCGCAGATCCGATCCGGTCAGATGGCGGATTACGATCCCGTCCGCCGAGGCCTCGCGGCGCTCCCGCTTCAGCTGCTTTCGCTTGCGTGACGCCAGCGCCGACAGGAAGTCGTCGTACGAGCCGTAGCCCTCATTGCGCCAGTGAAACTGCTGGTCGGTCCTAGCCAGGAAGCCTTGGTCGACGAGCAGCGCCTGCTCAGCCTCGCTGATGAACGTCACATGCGCGGAGGAGGCGCCTATCTGGCGCGTCAGCGCCCGCAGCGCCGCCGCAAGTCCGGACTGGACCGCCTCCCGGTCCTGCCCGGGGGCCGCCAGAAGACGCGGGCCGGTGGCGGGCGTGAAAGGCGCCGACACCTGCAGCTTGGGATAGTAGCGTCCGCCCGCTCGCTCATAGGCGTCGGCGAAGGCGTGGTCGAAGACGTACTCGCCCTGGCTGTGGCTCTTCAGATAGCAGGGCGCGAAGCCGACCGTCGCGCCCTCCGGATCCTCCAGCGCGAGATGGGCCGGGGTCCAGCCCGTGCCGGGGCCGACCGCTCCGGAATCCTCGAGCGCCTTCAGAAACCTGTGGTCCACGAAGGGATTGTACCCCGCGTCCTCTCCGGCCTGCGCGGCGGCCTGCCAGGCCGCGACGTCGAGGTCGGCGATGCGCCCGACAAGGCGCGCGCGGAAGGATGGTCGCTCTGACATTTCTGGAGCTTGCACGTGTGGGTAGCCGCTTGAAGCTAGGTTGCGGGCGAGCCGTGTCCAAGGGCCGGGGGTGCGGCGAACCGTCGGTCCGGTAGGGCTTTATCCGCGGCGCGCGCTTTGGTTCTATGCGGCGCGGCCGTACGGCCCAAGAAAGGTCGCTCGCGACGGATCACCCTGCCGCGGGCGCCGAAGGTGGAAGGAAGCGACGCATGAAGATTCAACTTCTCGCCGCCGCTGCGGTCCTGCTCGGGCTCGCGAGCGCCGTCCAGGCGCACGGCCCGACCCGGCAGAAAACCCAGCAGGAGGTCGAGATCAACGCCCCCGCCGACAAGGTGTGGAAGGCGATCGGAAATTTCCAGGACGCCAGCTGGATCCCGGTGGTCGAGAAGACCGAAGGGCAGGGCGGCAATGAGAAGGGCGCGACCCGCAAGCTGACCCTGAAGGGCGGCGGCACGGTCGAAGAGGTGCTGGACACCTACGATGAGGGCAAGACCTTCCACTACCGCATCACCAATGTGGACGTGAAGGTTCTGCCGGTCACCAATTACTCCTCCAAGGTGACCCTGACCCCGGACGGCGACAAGACCAAGGTCGTCTGGTGGGGCGCCTTCTATCGCGGCTACCCGAACAACGATCCCCCGGCGGATCTGAACGACGAAGCGGCGGTCAAGGCGGTGAACGGGCTCTACCGGACCACGCTCGACGCCCTCAAGGAGAAGCTCGAGAAGGGGAGCTGATCCGATCCCCCGCACGCTCGCAGCCTTTCTGGCGCTGCTCCTCGTCGGCGCGGGGTCCCTCCGCGCCGACGAGGCGTTCGTCACCAATCAGGCCGAGGACGATCTGAGCGTCCTCGACCTCGACACCGGCAAGGCGGTCGCCACGATACCGATCGGCGGCAAGCCGGCGGGCGTCGCAGTCTCGGCCGATGGCACGCGCGTCTACGTCACAAGCCCTGACGGACGCGCCCTTTCGATCATCGACGCGCCGGCCCGCAAGCTCCTGCACCGCATTCCGCTTGAGGGCGGCCCGCTCGGCGTGGCCGTGCATCCGTCGGGGTCGCCGATCTACGTCGCGGATTGGTATGCGTCCCGGATTCTGGTGGTCGACCCCGAAAAGCGGGAAGTGACCGGCAGCATCGAGGTCGGCAAGTCGCCGTCCGGTCTGGCGGTCACGCCGGACGGCAAACTGCTCCTGTCGGCGGACAGGGAATCCCATCAGGTCACGATCGTCGATACGGCCGGCCAGAAGGTGCTTGAGACCGTTCCGGTCGGCCAGCGCCCGTTCGGCGTGACGATCGACGCCAAGGGCGAGCGCGCCTACACGGCCAATGTCACCTCGAACGACGTGTCGGTCATAGACATCGCCGCCCGGAAGGTCGTCGGCACGGTCAAGGTCGGCGAGCGGCCCTACGTGGTCGCGCTGGCGAACGGGCGCGCCTTCGTGACCGACCAGTACGCGGCGCAGGTGTCGGTGTTCGACACGACGTCGCTCCAGCCCCTGGGGGTGGTTCCGGTTGGCGAATATCCCGAGGGCGCGCAGGCCTCGGCCGACGGACGCCGCGTCTATATCGTGAACTGGGCCTCGAACACGGTCACGGTGATCGATTCCGAGACGCTGAAGGTGATCGGCGAGATGAAGACGGGGGACGGTCCACGCGCGTTCGGCCTCTTCATCAGGCAGACGGAGGCGGGCTCTCCGACTCCATAAGGGTGCGGACCTGGGCCGCCAGTCGCATTGGATCGAACGGTTTCGGGATCACCGCGAGCGCGCCCAGGCACTTGAACCGAAGGACTTCGCTCGCCTGGGTGCGCGCCGTAATGAAGATGACCGGCGTGCGCCGGGTCACCTCATGGCCGCGCAGTTGCGCGAGAGTCGCCACGCCGTCCATTTCCGGCATCATGACGTCGAGAAGGACCAGGTCAGGCGCGAAGCTCTCCGCAAGGGCGATGGCTTCCGCGCCTGTGGCGGCGGTCCGGACCCGCATGGCGGGATCAAGCTCGAGCGCGAGCTGGGCGATCTCTCGAATGTCCGACTCGTCGTCGACGTACAGAACGCGCACCAGCGGCCTTCGATTGTGACGTTTATGGCGCGGCAGGACCAGAAGTAGCGTCTAACGGCGACTCCGCCACATTATTGTCTTAATTATCCGAACGCGCCCATGGCGCTCCAGATGATCGCGCCGGACATCAATGCAAGTCCGACGACGTCTCCGCGAAGAAGCTGGCGCTCAATTGCGTTATGCGGAGCTGTATTCAGCAGTGCATCGTCGACAATATCTATGTCGTCCGATCCAAGATCACTCTGGTCTTCGGTGAAATCCTGCGGCGCCCTGAAATCAACCGGCAGGTTCGCCGCGGCAATGGCGGCGTTATCTGCAGGGCTCGCTCTGTTTTCGAGAACATAGAACATTGGAACGTCTCGGGCGTGTGTCGCTCAATTAAGCGTTCAACGCACCGATCGCCACCGGGTTCCGCTGAGAACCCGATCCTTCACGCTTTCTTTACGTCTGAGAATCAGCCGCGGGGAAGGTCGCCGTCGTCGATCAGGTGCTCGAGCGCGCCGATCGCGACCTCGAGATCCGCAATCTTGCGAAGCGCGCCATCCGACGGCAGCGTGCGCGCGCTGGCGGCGGCCGTGAGGAGCTCGATCTGGGCCGCCTTCATGCGCTCAAGCAGAGTTTTGAAATCGTCCATGGGCGGCGGAATCCCCTCGACGGGGGAGACTCGCCGATCGGCTGTCCCCCGCCAGTAAATGAAGTTTGGTCGGAGCGGCGGGATTTGAACCCACGACCCCTAGTCCCCCAGACTAGTGCGCTAACCGGGCTGCGCCACGCTCCGACACCCCATGAGGGGCGGCGCTTGCCCTACCGCCATTCGGCCCGCCGCGCAAGCCGCGCAGCGGCGCGTTGAGGCGCTCTCCCGTGCCGGATTGCTGAACGGAATATGAATGGCGCGTCCGGGCGCCGTTCAGCCGCTCCCAGGCAGGCTGCTCGGGCTTTCGAGAACTCCCCCGCCTTGAACAGGCGTCAGTGCGGATACCGCCCCTCTTCGCGCTGAAATCTCTCGGAGGATGCGCCCGGCCGTCAGGGGAGCGGCCGGGCCATTTTTTTCAGCGATAAACCTATCTGTGTGTGCAGCCGAGGCGCGTCCTCGCCCGGCCCATAAAACCAGTAAGTTTATAGAATGACATTGACAGGTGGTCCGGGCCGTGGCGTGCTTCGCCTGAGGATCGGCCGTGGAGACCTGTTCATGAACTTCCGTATTGCAGTAGGCGTCGCCGCTGCCCTGGCGTTCGCCACGCCGCTGGCGGCGGGCTCTCAGGCGAACGCGCAGGCCCGCATCACCAACGTGTCCTATGATCCGACGCGCGAGCTCTACCGGGAGTTCGGCGCGGCCTTCGAGAAGAAGTGGAAGGCCGACACGGGCGAGGACATCAGGGTTCAGGCCTCGCATGGCGGCTCGGGCAAGCAGGCGCGGGCGGTGATCGACGGGCTCAACGCGGACGTCGTGACCCTGGCGCTCGCCGCGGACATCGACGCGATCGCGTCGGCCACCGGCAAGATCCCGGCGGACTGGCAGGCGCGCCTGCCGCGGAACTCTTCGCCCTACACCTCCACGATCGTGTTCCTTGTCCGCAAGGGGAACCCGAAGGGCGTGAAGGACTGGGACGATCTGGTGAAGCCGGACATCCAGGTCATCACGCCGAACCCCAAGACCTCTGGCGGCGCCCGGTGGAACTACCTCGCGGCGTGGGCGTACGCGGCGGAGAAGAATGGCGGCGATCAGGACAAGGCGCGGGCCTTCGTCGCGGCTCTGTTCAAGAACGTGCCGGTGCTCGACTCGGGCGCCCGCGGCTCGACCACGACCTTCGCCCAACGCGGCCTTGGCGACGTGCTGCTCGCCTGGGAGAACGAGGCCTTCCTGTCCTTCAAGGAGTTCGGCGAGGACAAGTTCGAGATCGTCTATCCGTCGCTCTCGATCCTCGCCGAGCCGCCGGTCGCTCTCGTTGAGGGCAATGTCGACAAGAACGGCACCCGGAAGGCGGCGGAGGCCTATCTCAAGCTCCTCTACGAGAAGGAGGGGCAGACCATCGCGGCCCGCAACTTCTATCGCCCGAGCTTCCCCGAGCTCGCTGATCCCCAGGACGTCGCGCGCTTCAAGCAGCTGAAGCTTGTCACGATCGATGGCGAGTTCGGCGGCTGGAAGAAGGCCCAGGCCGAGCATTTCGGCGACGGCGGCACGTTCGACCAGATCTACAAGCCGGGCGGCTGATCTCCCCGCCGCCCGGCGACGAACGCGCGGTCCTCGGGCCGCGCCTTCGTGCTTATCCCCCGATGCGCCATCCGCTAAGACGTGCAGGCTAGGACCGCCGAGGACGCCATGGATCTGAAGATCAGGAACATCCGCAAGGACTACGGGAAGTTCCCGGCGCTCAATGGGGTCACGCTGGACATCCGCTCGGGCGAACTGATCGCGCTGCTCGGCCCCTCCGGCTCGGGCAAGACCACGTTGCTCCGGGCCATCGCGGGGCTGGAGTTTCCGGATGGCGGACAGATCCTGTTCGGCGACAAGGACGCGTCCCGCAAGACCGTCCAGGAGCGCAATGTCGGCTTCGTCTTCCAGAGCTATGCGCTGTTCCGGCACATGAAGGTGTTCGACAACATCGCCTTCGGCCTGAGGGTGCGGGAGCGGTCTCGCCGGCCTTCCGAGACGGAGATCCGCCGGCGCGTTCTGGAGCTGCTCGACCTGGTCCAGCTTACAGGTCTCGAGGGACGTTATCCGGCCCAGCTGTCGGGCGGGCAGCGGCAGCGCGTGGCGTTGGCCCGGGCGCTCGCGATCGAGCCGCAGGTGCTGCTGCTCGACGAGCCGTTCGGCGCGCTCGACGCGCAGGTCCGCAAGGAGCTCCGGCGCTGGCTCCGCAAGATCCATGACGAGACCGGCCACACCACCGTGTTCGTCACCCATGATCAGGACGAGGCGATGGAGCTCGCCGACCGGGTGGCGGTGCTCCACAAGGGCGACCTTCAGCAGGTCGGCACGCCCGACGAGGTCTATGACCAGCCGGCGACCCCCTTCGTCTACGGCTTCATCGGCGAATCGACCGCCTTGCCGGTGGTCGTGCGCGCAGGACGTGTCGAATTCGACGGCCAGGCGCTTTCGGTTCCCGCGAGCGAGGTCTCCGATGGTCCGGCGCGTCTGCTGGTGCGGCCGCAGGACGTCGAGCTTGTCGATGCGTCCGCCGGCCTCGTCGTGGGCGACGTGGTGGCGATGAGGCGATCGGGGTCGAACCGGCGCATCGACGTCTGCGTGGGCGCGGACCGATCCCGGATCGAGGCCCTGGTGTCTCCCCAGGACGAGATCGCGGTCGGCGACCGCGTCGGGCTGGCTTTCCGCCGCCACGCCCTTTTCCCGGACGAGGCCGCCGCGGCGCCCGCCG
>NZ_JBJKEX010000635.1:0-872 GCF_045505405.1 Hansschlegelia beijingensis
ACGACGCGCAAGATCCGAATCGTCGCGACTTCCTTTTCCTGGCGACAGGAGCTGCGGCGGGGGTCGGCGCCGCGTTTCTGGCGTGGCCCTTCATCGCGCACCCTTCGGGCGGGCCATGTCGGGCGCGCTCCCCAGCACCGGAAACAGCTTCATGTCGTTGACGCGCTGGAAGCCGCCCGCGAGGTCGGTCATCAGCCGGGCGGCCGCCTGCGCCGGGTCGGCGAAGTGCAGCGGATCGCCCTCGCCGCGCTTCAGCCGCGCCAGCGGTCCGTCCGGGGCGCGCCATCCGGAGACGATCTCTCCGGCGATCATGGCGAGGTTGCGCGATATCGCGACGCCCGCCCGGCAGCGCGCCTGCGCCGGCGCCTTGTCGGTCTCGTAGAGCAGCCGCTCGAGCGCCGGAAAGCCCTGCCCGGCGACGCTCAGGCGCTGGACCGCCTCCTCCGCGACGTCGCTGTCGGCGGCCTTCGCCTCCAGCTCGCCGAGAGCCTTCGCGACGGCGTTGCGCCGGTCCGGGCCGAAATAGATCCGGTCGGCGCGCAGTCCGACGCTCGCAGGGCCGATCGTGACGTGCTCGACCGCCGCCCAGCCGTCCGCCGCCACCTGGAAGCGCTCGCGCAGGGTCTCAAGATCGACCGAGAAGTCTCCGTCCCGGCACGCCTCTTTCCAGGCTTGCGCCTGCTCCGCGGTCGCGCGGCTGAAGGTCTCGTACCGCGGCAGGAGGTAGCTCTCGATCATCCCCGACGCGAGCGGACCAGGCGCGGTCGGCGCGGCGAGCGCAGGCGCGGCGCCGGTCAGAAGGGCGATGAGGGCGAGCCGCAGCCGCATGGCGAGCATCCTGTCCAGAGCAGAGGCCGTTCACGAAATCGACC
>NZ_JBJKEX010000636.1:0-866 GCF_045505405.1 Hansschlegelia beijingensis
CGGCGGGACGCGGCGCTGCAGGGGCGGGAGCAGGCGGCGCGGCCTGGGCCTTCGCCTCGCCGGGCGTCAGGACCCGTCGCTTCACCTTCTCCACCACCACCGCATTGGTGCGGCCATGGCTAAAGCTCTGCCGCACCACGCCGGATTCCGACGGACGCTTCAGCGTCAGCGTCTTCGGCGAGGCCGTCAGAGTCTTATCGCCCGTATTCTTCGTATCCGTCATGCCCTGTCCGTTCCTACGGGCTTGTCGCCCGACCCTGCATCCGTCGACCGGGCGGCGTCCGCCGGGTCTGACCCTTCGCTCACGTCCCTGTACCGCGCGAGCGCATCGCATCGCGCGAGAAAAGCGGCGCTGACCGGGCCTGCGAGTAGCGCTGCATGTACCACATTCGACCGCCCCAACGCCAAGTCCAATTGCCCGGAGCGGAACAGCCGCACCCGACGGACCTGCGCGGACCTGCCGAGCCGGGTCAGCACCTGGCCGAGCTTGCGCACGCCATCCGGGCTCGCATCCGCGGCCTCGATCAACGCCACCACGGGCTCGCCCGCAAGCGCCGCCTCAACCTTCGAGAAGCCGCACGTCAGCCGGCCCGCCTTGTTGGCGAAGCCCAACATGGCGAGCGCCTGCCGCTCGATCAACTCGTCCACCCGCTCGGGGAGTTCCGGATCGACCTGAACGGGCTCCCGGAATCCACGCGCGAAGGCCTTGCGCTTGATCGCGAGCCGCACCGCTTCGGCGTTCGCCGTGACCCAGACGCCGCGCCCCGGAAGGGCGCGCTTCAGATCGGGCACGACGGCTCCGTCCGGCGCGCGGACGAAGCGGATCAGCTCCTCCGCCGGCAGGACGGCCCGCGTCGCCACGCAGG
>NZ_JBJKEX010000637.1:0-853 GCF_045505405.1 Hansschlegelia beijingensis
CCTCGATCGACCCGGAACTCCTGATCCGGATGCTGCTGGTGGGCTACTGCTCCGGAGTCCGGTCTGAGCGGCGACTGTGCGAGGAGGTTCACCTGAACCTCGCCTATCGCTGGTTCTGCCGGCTCGGCCTCGACGGCGCCGTGCCGGACCATTCGACCTTCTCGAAGAACCGTCACGGCCGCTTCCGCGAGAGCGACCTGCTGCGCAAGCTGTTCGAGACGGTGGTTGGCCGCTGCATGACGGAAGGGCTTGTTGGCGGCGAGGGCTTTGCGGTCGACGCCAGCCTGATCCGAGCCGACGCCAACCGGCGCCGCTCGGCGGACGGCGCGGACGAGGTCGACTGGGAGGAGTTGGCAGCTTCCCGCCGTTCTGTTCGCGAGTACCTCGACACGCTTGACGATGCGGCTTGGGGCGCGGCGAGCCCGACGACGCCGAAGTTCGTTTCGCGGTCGGATCCGGCTGCGCAGTGGACCGGCGCGCACAAGGGCCACGCCTTCTTCGCCTACGCGACCAACTACCTGATCGACCTCGACCACGCGGTGATCGTCGACGTCGAGGCCACGCGAGCGATCAGGCAGGCGGAGGTCGGCGCGGCGCGAACGATGATCGACCGGACCCAGGAGCGCTTCGGGCTCTGGCCCGAGCGGCTGGCAGCCGACAGCGCCTATGGTGCGGCCGAGACGCTCGCCTGGCTGGTCCATGAACGCGGGATCGAGCCGCACATCCCGGTGTTCGACAAGAGCGCCCGGACCGACGGCACGTTCAGCCGTTCAGACTTCCCGTATGACCACGCCCGCGATCTTTACACCTGCCCGGCCGGGAAGGAGCTGAGACCCCGGCAGAGGGTCTACCG
>NZ_JBJKEX010000638.1:0-852 GCF_045505405.1 Hansschlegelia beijingensis
CGGGATCGCGGATGACGCGAAGGCCTCCCGCCAGCGCCCATGCAGGCCCCGAGCACTGCGGCCGGGCTGCGTTCGGGAACGTCTGAACAAGCGCGGCGGCGAGCGCCTGGGACGCGTCACGCAGAGCGCCATAGCTGGTGGCGACGAGCGGCTCTCCGGGACGCTTGCTGAGGAGCGCAGTCCGGCCGGGGCTGCGCCGCGCCCAGCGGTCGCAGATCGCCTCGGCTATGCTGAAGCGCGCCGGCAGTCGCCAGCGGAAACGCCGGCGCAGACTTTCATGCGGGTCCGCCGCAGCCATCAGGGCCGCCGCCCGTCAGCCGGCGAGATGCGCGAAGGCGCGAACCACGTTCTCATAGACCGGGCGCTTGAACGGCACGATCATCCCCGGGAGTTCGGACATCGGCGCCCAGCGCCACTCGGAGAACTCCGGCTTGTGGCCGGGCGGCGTGAGGTCGATCTCCGAATCGTCGCCGGTGAACCGGAAGGCGAACCAGAGCTGCGTCTGGCCGGCGAATTTGCCGGAGCGGGTGCGCGCCAGCACCTCCGGCGGGAAGTCGTAGCAGTACCACTCCGGCGCCTCGGCGAGCAGTTCGACGGAGCTGACGCCTGTCTCCTCGACCAGTTCGCGCTTCGCCGCCGCCAGCGGATCCTCGTGTCGGTCGATGCCGCCCTGGGGCATCTGCCAGCGGTAGTCCATCTTGTCCGGATCGTGCTGGCCGCCCCGCCGCTTGCCGACGAACACCAGACCGTCCCGATTGAGCAGCATTACCCCGACGCAGCGCCGGTACGGCAGCCGCGCAGGCGCGCTTCCGCCCCCGTCGCGCGGCGTCACGACGGCCCCTGCGGCCGAAC
>NZ_JBJKEX010000639.1:0-845 GCF_045505405.1 Hansschlegelia beijingensis
GAACCCCCTTTCTAACCACTCTATCTGTCGGGGTCAGCAGATACGCTGACCCCGACAGGCAGCGCCCGCTAACCCAGACCACGAGCAAAGGGAAATACCACCATGACGCATGCAGACGACCTCCGCGCCTGGGCAAGGGGCATGTACACAATCGAAGCAGCCACAGAGTTGCTGATACGGGGCTTTGGTGGGAAGTTTGCCGCCCGCGGTAACCCATGGGTGCACACCAGCACCGAGCCGCAAGGCCCCGGCCAGGTGAGTGCCTGGATCGACTTCACAGCCATCCCAGAGGAGGCGGGTGTGCTCTCCGGTGGGGAGCGTCGTTTCCTGCTCCTGGCTGCGTCATTGGCCGAGGATGTGCCGGTAGTTTTGGGTGACCTTGTGCCAGGCCTTGACCGGGATAACCTCGACCTCCTGCTTGCTGCCATCGCGCATGCCGGAGGAAGTCACCAGCACTCCGACGTCCGCTTTAATCAGGACGGGTCCATGTCGCTGGGGAAGGGCTACCTGGACAGTCTGCACCCGTGGCCGCCGGTGCTCCGTGCAGTCCAGTAAGGCCAGCGTGTGGTGATGGCGAAGCCAAAAAAGATTGCTGCGTTCACGCCCTACTACACCGAGGAACAGGCCGACCAAGTCCGTGCCGCCTTCGTGAATGCCGGCAAGACCGAAGAGGGTGACGCGAGCGTGTCGGACTTCATTGTCCGGGCCAGCATGCGCGAGGCGAAGCGTCTGCAGCGCAAGTACAACGGCGGCAAGCCGTGGCCTCCGGTGAAGGCCGGGGAGCTGCGCCGAGGGCAGAGAACGATGGATGAAATGCAGCACCGAAACGAGGAAACGTAGAGATG
>NZ_JBJKEX010000640.1:0-835 GCF_045505405.1 Hansschlegelia beijingensis
CTCGTGCTCCAGCACCATCCGCACCGCGCGAGCGCGCACCTCAGGCGAAAACTTGTTCGTCGTCTTGCTCGTCATCGCTCCATCCTACTCAGGAGTTGGAGCCTCCGGGAATCCCGGAGCGGTTCAGGGCGCAAAGAACAACACCCCGATATAAGGACTGCGTACGGGCCCTTCTGGGACTGGCTCGTCAGTCGAGGGGGCGAGAATTTCTGCAGTCCGCTTTCCCGGATTGTACAAACACATTCATCCGCGATTTTCAGCCTTTCGACCCAAGTGAGTACGTCCGCCAGCCGCCGAATACATAGGCCGAGCGATCCAGACCGCCTTCACGAAGTGATCACCACCAACGCCCGAGAAATGGCCCTGAGCGTCGGGAATAGCTCCTGGACGGTAGGGCTGGACGTGGATGCGATACGGGCCATCGATCGCCGCCGACCCTACATCGACGCTCAGGATCTACAGGGTCTTCTTCAGGTGAGCGCCGGCCAGATCGAGGAACTGGCCGAGTTCGAGCTGCTGACCCGTCGAGACGGCGGATATCACTCTCAGCACCGCCCGTATCTCAGAGCTGAGGTCGAAAAATTTCTGGATGAACTCAAGGGCGACGCAAGATTGACCCTCAGGGTGGAGTGGGCCCTTCAGGGTGGACGGGTCGCGCTTTAGGAATTGACCGTGGGCCGGGCTTTCAGAGGATGAGAGCCCATGACGCGCCATCGATCCCACAGCATCGCGTTCAAGCGCCAGGTCGCGCAGGAGTTCATCTCCGGGGAGACCCTGCACGGCCTTGCGAAGCGGCATGACCTGTCGCGCAATCTGATCCGCTTGTGGGTACAGA
>NZ_JBJKEX010000064.1:0-13008 GCF_045505405.1 Hansschlegelia beijingensis
CCGCCCGCCGCCACACCCTGCGGAGCGGCAGGTCGGCGCGAGGGGTCGCGCCGTCGCCCTCGCGTTTGCGCGCCACGACGCCGGCTGGACCGAGCGCACACCGAAGCGTGAGCGCGCCCGCCACAAGCCTTCCTTCGCCGCGGTTCCCGGGCGATTGCAACACCCGGATCGCGTTCAAAAGACGCTTCTTCGAGGCGCGACGATTGGCCAAATTGCGTCTCTGACTTGCGGAATGAGGGGACGGCGCCCTACTTGAAAAGCGCCTGCGCCGTCTTGACGGCTTGACCCTCAGAGATTGCTGAATGCCCACGAAGCGCAAGATACTTCTCGTCGAAGACGACGCCGACCTCCGCACCGAACTCGCCGAGCAGCTCGACCTTCACGAGGAATTCGAGGCCTCCCAGGCAGCCACCGCGTCCGAGGGCGTCGAGGCCGTCAAAGCCGATCACGTCGACCTCGTGCTGATGGATGTCGGCCTGCCGGACATGGACGGCCGCGAGGCGGTCAGGATCATGCGCCGCAACGGTTTCCGCGGGCCGGTGATCATGCTGACCGGGCAGGATTCGGATTCCGACACGATCCTCGGGCTCGAGGCGGGCGCCAACGACTACGTCGCCAAGCCGGTGCGTTTCGCGGTGCTGCTGGCCCGCGTCCGGGCGCAGCTCCGCAGCCACGAGGCGAGCGAGGACGCGATCTTCTCGATCGGGCCCTACACGTTCCGGCCCGGCGCGAAGATGCTGCTGACCGAGAAGAACGCGAAGATCCGCCTGACCGAGAAGGAGACGGCGATCCTGCGCTATCTGTACCGCGCCGGCTCGTCCGTGGTCGGGCGCGAAACGCTTCTTCAGGAAGTGTGGGGGTATAATTCGGGCGTGACGACTCACACGCTCGAGACGCACGTCTATCGACTTCGCCAGAAGATCGAGGCCGATCCGTCCAATGCGCGTCTGCTGGTCACGGAGGCAGGTGGCTACAAGCTCGTCCCGTAGGACGGCGTAGCGTATGGCGAAGGCGGGAGTGCGTGGCGCTCGAGGACGACATCCGGACGCTGGGCCAGACGCCGCTGTTCGACGAACTCGGGCGTGACGCGTTGCGGCTGGTCGCCTTCTCGGCCGACAGGCTGCGCCTCGGCGCGGGCGACGTGCTGTTTCGCGAGGGCGAGGCGGCGGATTCCGGGTTCGTCGTGGTCTCGGGCGCGCTCACCGTGGCGCGGGCGGGCGGCGCCGAGCGCTCGGTCGGATCGGGCGCGCTGCTCGGCGAGCTCGCGCTGATCTGCGACACAACAAGGCCCGCGACCGCCACGGCTCAAGAACCCTCCGAGGTCCTGAGAATCGCGCGCGGTCTGTTCTCGCGCCTGTTCGACGAATATCCGGACCTCGCCCGAAAACTGCACGGCCGGCTCGCGGCGCGCGTGCAGGCCGATATCGCCCAGCTCAGATCCGTCGAGGCGCTGCTGCGGAGATAGTCCGCGTCAGGCGATCGTGACCACGACCGGGACGTGGTCGGAGGGCCGCTCCCAGCCCCTGGCTTCCCGCACCGTCCGGACGTCGATCAAGCGGTCCGCGACGTCGGCGCTGCCCCAGACGTGATCGAGTCGCCGGCCGCGGTCCGAGGCCTGCCAGTCCGCCGCCCGGTAGCTCCACCACGAGAACAGCTTCTCGGGATGCGGCGTGTGCCGGCGCACGAGATCCACCCAGCGCCCGGCGGCCTGCATCCGGTTCATCCCTTCGGTCTCGACCGGCGTATGGCTGACCACGCGCAGCAGCTGCTTGTGGCTCCAGACGTCGCTCTCATGCGGCGCCACGTTGAGATCGCCGACCATGATGCGTCCGCCGGTCTCGGCGATGCGGCCGGACCACTGCGTCAGCTCGTCGAGAAACTGCAGCTTGTGCGCGAATTTCGGGTTGATGGCCGGGTCCGGCTCGTCGCCGCCTGCCGGAACGTAGAAATTGTGCAGCGTCACACCGGCGAGCGGCCCTTCGGCGAAGGTGGTCGCGAGGTGCCGCGCGTCGTCCTTGTCGGCCCAGCGCTCCCGAACCGTCTCGGCGAACGGGAAGCGGGAGAAGGTCGCCACCCCGTGGTAGCCCTTCTGGCCGTGGATCGCGACGTGCTCGTAGCCGAGCTTGCGCACCGCGCTCAGCGGGAAGCAGTCGTCGGCGCATTTGGTTTCCTGCAGGCACAGGACGTCCGGCGCATGCTCGTCGACGAGCTTCGCCACGAGGCCGATGCGCAGGCGCACGGAATTGATGTTCCAGGTGGCGAGACGGACAGGCATTGGCGACCGGGGAGGAGAGGGCGGGCCGCTGGCTCTAGCGCGGATCAGCGCCGTCCGGGAAGCCGTCAGGGGGCGGGAAGCCGGGACAGCCATGGTCCGGACGCAAAGACGCCCGGCCTCCGGGGGGAAAGGCCGGGCGTCCGCGCGCTGAGCGCTCCGCCGATCGGAGGAACGGCGGAAACGAGGCGCCTTGGCCAAGGCCGCGACGGGGGAACGCAGCCTGTGTGGCGACGCCTCGCTCGCAATCCGAGATGGGGGGTCGCCCGCGAGAGTTCAAGCGCACGACTGCGTGAGTCGTTCGTCAGGGCCGCGCCTGGGTCGGCCAGCGCGGCTGGACGATCTTGAACAGGTTCTGGTCGAGCTTCGCGACGCGGGTCATGTCCGACAGAACGACCGAGGTGTCCATGCCTTGCGCGTCCGTCACCGTCCACTGCTTCAGCTCGTAATTCTGCCCGCTGAACAGCAGCTGGATCTGCGCCGTGCCGCCGATCGCGTTCTTCTCCTCGAGCACCACGGAGACCATCTCGGGCTCTTGGTAGACCGCCTTGACGTTGGCGTCCTTCAGCAGGTCGATCTTGTCCTCGAGCAGGAAGCGCAGCGGCGTCTGGCTGAGCGGCCACAGCTCCTGGGTGGCGAGCCTGCGGTTCTTGACGATCACCGAGCTGCCGTTCGAGACGATCTCGAGCGGGCTCGGCGGCGCGTACTGGAAGCGGATCTTTCCGGGCCGCGACAGATAGAGCTTGCCGACGGAGCGGGAGCCGTCGGGGCCGGTCTGCTCGAAGTTCGCCGTGATGTCCTGGATCGAGTTGAAGTAGCCGTTGACGCGCTGGAGCGTGGCGCGCTGCGCCGGGTCGAGCTGGGTGACCGGCACGCCCTTCTTCTTGCCCCCGAACAGGCCGCCGAACAGCGGCTCGGCGGCGGCCGGCGCGGCCGCGAGCGCGGCGGTCAGGAGGAGGAGGCCGGCGAGCGGGCGGAGACGGAGCATCTGGAAGGGCGTCCTGCAGTGAATGGCGGGAGGTCGGCTCGACACGGTCCCGGACTTAGGGTCCGTTCATGGCGATTTCACGTGGGGGCCATGGTGGAGCGCCGGAAGTGTTGATCTCGTTGCGCATGGAGTGGGCGAGAGTCGAGGACCCTGACGCCTACCCGTACAACCTGCCTGCGATCTCCCGGCTGCGGGAGCTCGACCTCGACGCTCCCATCGTTCTGTTCGTCGGCCCGAACGGCTCGGGGAAATCGACGCTGATGGAGGCGATCGCCGTCCATCTCGGCTGCAACCCGGAAGGCGGCTCCCCGAACTTCACCTTCGACACCGCGCAGACGCTCTCGCCGCTCCACAAGGTCACGCGGCTCGTGCGCCGGATACCGCCGAAGACTGACCGCTACTTCTACCGGGCCGACGCCTTCCACATCCTGGCGACCGAGATCCGCAGGCTCGAGATCGCGGACCGCTACGGCGGCGATCTCCACGAGATGTCGCACGGCCAGGCCGTGATGCGGCTGCTCAACGAGCGGTTCGGCCCCCGCGGGCTCTATTTACTCGACGAGCCGGAGGCGGCGCTCGCGCCCGAGACCCAGCTCGAGGTCATCGCCCGCATCGTGCAGCTGGTCCAGCAGGGGGCGCGCTTCGTGCTGGCGACCCACTCGCCGCTCCTGATGGCGCTGCCCAACGCGCTGATCTACGAGCTCACCGAAGACGGCGTCGCGCGCCGCAGCTATCAGGAGCTCGGGCACGTCCGGCTCTACCGGCGCTTCCTGGGAGACCCGGAGAGCGTGGTCAGCCGTCTGCTCTCCGACGACTGAGGCTCACGCCGCGTCGTCGTCGGCGTCCTGGGTCGCGAGCAGGATCTCGCGCTTGCCGGCGTGGTTCGCCGGGCCCACCACGCCTTCCTTCTCCATGCGCTCGACCAGCGAGGCGGCGCGGTTGTAGCCGATCTGCAGGCGGCGCTGGATGTAGGAGGTCGAGCACTTCTTATCGCGCAGCACGATCGCGACGGCCTGGTCGTAGACGTCCGCGCTCTCGTCGCCGAACGAGCCCTTGTCGAACACCGCGCCGTCGTCCCCGGCGCCGGCGTCTTCGTCCTCGGCCAGCACCGAATCCAGATAGTCCGGCCGGCCCTGCCGCTTGAGGTGCTGCACGACGGCCTCGACCTCGGCGTCGGAGCAGAACGGGCCGTGCACGCGGCTGATCCGGCCGCCGCCCTGCATGTGCAGCATGTCGCCCTGACCGAGCAGCTGCTCGGCGCCCATCTCGCCGAGAATGGTGCGGCTGTCGATCTTGCTGGTGACCTGGAAGGAGATGCGGGTCGGAAAGTTCGCCTTGATGGTGCCCGTGATGACGTCGACCGAGGGGCGCTGGGTCGCCATCACGATATGGATGCCGGCCGCGCGCGCCATCTGGGCGAGCCGCTGGATCGCGCCTTCGATCTCCTTGCCCGCGACCATCATCAGGTCGGCCATCTCGTCGACGATGATGACGATGTACGGGAGCTTCCCGATCTCCATCACCTCCTGCTCGTAGATCGCCTCGCCGGTCTCGCGGTCGAAGCCGGTCTGCACGGTGCGAGTGATGGCCTCGCCCTTGGCGAGCGCCTGTTCGGCGCGGGCGTTGAAGCCGTCGATGTTGCGCACGCCGAGCTTCGACATCTTCTTGTAGCGGTCCTCCATCTCGCGGACCGCCCATTTGAGCGCGACCACCGCCTTCTTGGGGTCGGTGACGACGGGCGTCAGCAGATGGGGGATCTCGTCATAGACCGAGAGCTCCAGCATCTTGGGGTCGATCATGATCAGCCCGCCGCCGCCGAATAGAGCCGCGCCGGCGGGCTTGCCTCGCTCGCCCGCGCGTGGCAAGCCCGACCCACCACCAGACGGGGCAGGCTTCCTGGCCGCTCTTCGCTGGCTCCCCCCGCCCCAAGGAGGCAAGCTTGGAGAAACGCGAGCTCGAGCGCGTGCAGACCTACATGCGCAAGCTGTTCCAGAACCAGACGGTTCGGGTCGTGGCCCGGCCGCGCAAGGACGATTCCGCCGAGGTCTATCTCGGCGACGAGTTCGTCGGCGTGCTGTTCCGCGACGACGAGGACGGCGACCTGTCCTACAACTTCCAGATGGCGATCCTCGAGACCGACCTCGAGTGACGACGGACTGACCGTCCCGCTACGGGACGGCCCGCGTTTTGCCACAGGGCCGGCGACCACGACGCCGACGCGGAGAGTGTCCCATGTCCTTCCTCATCCCGGCCCTCACTGTGGCGCTCGGTTTCGCGATATCGGGCGCCGCGGCGTCCGCCTTCGAGGCGCTGACCGAGCGGCGGGCGAGCTTCGGCCTGCTGCGCGAGCCTGACGTGACCGCGGCGGCCGCCGTCCCGGTGGTCACCATCGGCGCATCCTATATCCTGGCGCGCAGCCTGCTGTTCGGCGCCCGCCGGCCGGCGTGGGCGATGTGCCTGGGCACGGTCCTGCTCGGCGGATGGAGCCTCGTGCTCGGCGCCGCGGCGCTCGCGGCCTTCGTGGGCTAGAGAAGAACGGAGATCCAAGGTGGCGCTTTATTCGCTCGGCGGCGTGAGCCCCAGAACCCCGGCCAACGGCCGTTTCTTCGTGGCCGAAAGCGCCGTGGTGGTGGGCGACGTCATCCTCGAGGAAGACGCCAGCGTCTGGTTCGGCTCGGTGCTGCGCGGCGACAACGAGCCGATCACGATCGGCGCGCGCTCCAATGTGCAGGACGGCTGCGTGCTGCACACCGATCCGGGCTTTCCGTTGGTCGTCGGCGAGGACTGCTCGCTCGGCCATGGCGCGATCGTGCATGGCTGCACCATCGGCGACTGCAGCCTGATCGGCATGGGCGCGACCGTGCTGAACGGCGCGAAGATCGGCCGCTACTGCCTCGTCGGCGCCGGCGCGCTGGTGACCGAGGGCAAGGAGTTCCCGGATTTCTCGATGATCATCGGCGCGCCCGCCCGCGTGGTGAAGACGCTCGGTCCGGAGTTCGAGGTGCGTCAGCTGGGCTCGGCGGCGCGCTACGTGGCCAATGGCCGGCGCTTCCGCGAGGGCATGGCGCGCGTCGGCTGACTTTCCGATCGCAGAAAAGGCGAGGCCGGCTCCCTGGCGGAGAGCCGGCCTCTGGCTTGCGGCCTGTCGGGCGGGAGTTGGGGACGTGACAGGCTGCGAGCGTTCCCTGGGATCGCGGCTTACGGGGCGGTGGCGACCCCGACCGGGCCGATGCCGTCGCCAAGCAGAACCCACACGTTCGGATCGATCTGCGACTGGCGCTTGATGTAGGTGTAGCCGGTCTCGAACCACGGCTTCACGTCGTCGGCCTGGTTGTCGAGCGTGTAGTCGCCCCGGTCGGTGACCACGGTCAGCACCGCGTGGCCGTCGCCCTTGAGGTCGCGCACGACCGTGATGAGCAGCGCCTGGCGCGGCCAGCCGGCGTCCATCAGCATGCGGCGCTTGAGCAGGACGTAGTCCTCGCAGTCGCCCTTGTCGGCCGGATAGGTCCACTTCTCCTCGACGCCGTAGAGCTCCTGGTCGGTCATCGGCGCGATCGCCGCGTTGACCTTGCGGTTGATGGCGTCGAGCTCCTTGAAGCGCGCCTCGGTGAGCTGCGCGCGGACAGGCCGGGCCGCCTTCACGTCGCAATCCGCCGAATGGGTCTTGCAGAAGTCGATCCAGCCGATCGGCGACTTCGCCGAGCCCTCGACCTGCATCGGCGTCGTGAGAGCCAGCTTGATGGACGGCGCGGCCTGCGCGCCGGTGATGGTGAATCCGCCTGCAACCAGTCCAAACAAGAAGTAAATCGACTTAAACTTGCCCCGCAGAAGCATTTCCAACTCCCGTTCTGTCCCGGGAGCAAAAGTCTCACATCCGATTTGCCGTCCGTCTAAGTCGAAGTTCGGGTTTTTAGGAACGAGATTTGTACTTTGGCAATGTTCTGGAAATGAGTTGTTTAGAGATGCATTGCAAGTTTCATTTACCAACAGGCGTGCGGCCAAGAAGATCAGGGGTCGACTTGGCGACCAAAAAGTTAACGCGACCCCGGTTTCGGCGGGGTCGTTTCATGAAGCATAAACCATGTTGCTGAATGGCCGTTCAGGCGGCGGCCGGTCGCCGGCCTCCGTGGGCCCGATCCGACGGCGCGCGTGAACGAAAAACGCCGCCCCTGGGGGCGGCGCTCTGAAGACCCGGCAGGCGAGGGCGGCCTTAGCCGAACTGTTCCTGCAGCGCCTCGAGGTTCTGGGTGCGGGTGAACTCGACCGCCAGGCCGCGCTCGAAATGCCGGACCACCCGCGCCGCGGTGCGGCCGAGCATGACCGGCGTGCCGATCGGAAGGTCGAGATTGATGTTGATCGCCGCGCCGGAGAGCGAGACGTCGATCACGCGGCATTCGTGCTCGACGCCGTCCTCGGTGGTCAGCACCGAACGGGCGTTGCGCGGCACGAGGCGTTCGTGGCGGCGATCCTCGGGCAGGCCGAGGATGCTGCGGTTGGCCAGCCAGGTGAGCTGGGCCGCCAGCTTGTCGCGCTTGCGGATGGTGGCGGTCACGGTCATCGCGAAGCCGTTCGCGATCGGCCGCACCATCAGACCCTCGACCCGGCCGATATGGTCCAGATAGGCGACGACGCGCTCGCCGGGCTGCGCCGGGACGGGCGCGATGAGCGCCAGCCCGCCGGGCGACATGTCGAGCGTCTGGCACGGATACTCGCGCCGGGACGACAGCATGTAGCGCCCGAGCAGCGCGACCTTGACCCGCTGGTGGCGGCGGCGCTCGTCGGAGAGCGGCATCTTCAACGAAAACATCGAAGGGCCTTCGAGGATGGGTGACGCCGGCCGTGGCCAGCCGCCTGCCTCGAATCTAAACGAACGCCGTTAACGCGGCGTAACCCGCCCGCTCAGCGGCCGCCGTCGAACACCAGGAAGCGGCCGATGCGCCGGCCAAGCCCGGCGAGCGTGTGGGGCGCAGGCGCGACGGGCTCGGGGGAGGGATCGGAGAAGGAGCGGTTGCGCCCGCTCGGCCAGATCATCCGGAGCGAACTCAGCTCGAAACGGGTGACCGGGCAGGCGCCGAGCCAGTAGGGCGTCTCGACTGGCGCCAGCGAACCGAGGATGCGGGCGTGCGTGCGGCCGCGGTGGCGCAGCGGCAGCAGGGCCAGCTCGAGGTCCACCTTCCGGCCGAGATCCGTCGATCCCTGCGCGCCCAGCACCGCGACGGCGGCGTCGTCCGAGACGGTTTCGAGAGCGCCCAGCAGGGTCGCGCGATCGGGGCCGCGCCACAGCGACAGGAACTGCTCGTCCCGCATCTCGTGTCCCGTGACGGCGCAGATGCGCGACCCGGACAGCCGGAACGGGTAGCCGGCGGAACCGTCGGCTTCGAGGATGAATGTGTCGCCCAGGATCGAGCGGATCTCGCCGGGGTCCACGTCGGAGCGTTCGGGGGCGGCCCGGGCGCCGCGCAGGCGGTTCCAGTACCCGAACAACTCCTTCGTGGTGACGGCCTTCATCGTGACGCTCTCACACGGTCTGATCTGCGCCGGTCGTCCCGCTTCGGCACAGGCCGGGCGGCGACGGGCGGTTAACAAACCGTTGAGCAGGAGCCGTGCCATTCTTCGGTGGTCTCTCCGTGAGCCTCGCCTTGCAATCGCCTGAAGTTCAGGCGAGCACTTGCGCGTGGCGCGTCCATGATGGGACCAGCCCCATCTCGAGAGACCGACCCAGCCCTTGCCCCGCGAATATCAGCCGGCCTTCAACGCCCCGCGCGTGATCACCGTGACGCTCGTCGTCCTGGCGGCGATCCATCTCGTCCGCTTCTTTCTGAGCGACGAGGCGGACCTCGAGGTGCTGCTCCGCTTCGCCTTCATACCGGCCCGGTACGATCCCTCCTTTCCATACGCCGACGAACTGCTCGGAGGGGAGGGGGCGAAGGTCTGGACCTTCGTGACCTACGCCTTTCTCCACGGGAATCTCACCCACCTTGTGGTCAACGGTGTATGGCTGCTGGCTTTCGGCAGCGCTCTGGCGTGGCGGTTCGGCACAAGCCGCTTTCTCGTGTTTTCGGCCTTGACGGCGGCCGCGGGCGCGGCCACGCACCTCGCCCTCCATTACGGAGAGGCGACGCCGGTCATCGGCGCCTCCGCCGCGATCTCGGGCCATACCGCGGCCGCGATGCGCTTCATGTTCGAATCCGGCGGCCCGCTGGACGTGTTCCGCCGCGGCGGGCGCGAGGCCTTCCTCATCCCGGCCGAGCCTCTGCGCACGTCGCTGCGCCGCCCGCAGGCGCTCATCTTCCTGCTCGTCTGGTTCGGCGGCAACGCGCTGGCCGGCTTCGGTTCGACCGCGATCGGACTGGGCGACGCCAGCATCGCCTGGGAGGCGCATATCGGCGGCTTCATCGCCGGACTGCTGCTGTTTCCGCTGTTCGATCCGGTCCGGAGGGGCGTCCGCCCTTCGTCGCAAGAGACTTTCGACGTCTTGCCACCCTCGCGGCATCCGCCCCATGATGATGGAACAGGGGCCGCGGGTCGGCCGTAAGGATCAAGAGTAGCCGCCGTCGACGTCCCGCGCCCGACCAGACAGACGCTGACGCTCAGGCGCCGGCGAACAGGGAGGACAGGACATGCGCGTCAAGGCGATTCTCTCGACCAAGGGCAGCGGCGTCGTCACCGTGTCGCCCCAGGCGCTCGTCTCGGACGTGGTCCGCACGCTGGCAGAAAAGAGCATCGGCGCCGTCGTGGTCGACGACGGGGCGGACGGACTTTCCGGCATCCTCACGGAACGGGACGTGGTTCGCGCGCTCGCCGCGCATGGCTGCGACGCGCTCGACCGCCCGGCTTCCGACTTCATGACCCGGGAGGTCGTGACCGCGCATTTCGACAACACGGTCGACGAGCTCATGGACCGCATGACCCACGGCAAGTTCCGCCATGTCCCGATCATGGACGGGAACCGGCTGGCCGGCATGATCTCCATTGGCGACGTGGTGAAGCACCGCATGGACCAGATCGAGGCCGAGGCCTCCGCGATGCGGGACTACATCGCGACGGCGTGAGGCCCAGCGGGTGAGGCGCCGGGTTGGGCGAGATAGCCGAATTTGTCCTCGCCTGGCCGGCCTACTGGACCGCGCGTATCGTCCTGCCGATCATAACGATTGGCCGCGTGGCGGCGGCAACACGAGACGAGAACTATTCGGCGATTGATGCGATCGGGATGGGCCGCCGGGCAGATGGGACCATCCTCCTTGGCTTTGACTGCGCTGCGTTGGTCGGGCTCTTGATATGGGCGCTTCTGATCGTCGTGGGGGTTCTGCTGAGCTGCCTGTAGCGGGCGCCTGGCCCGTGAAGCTCACAGGTCCAGCAGCTCTTCCGGCCTGTCCGGCAGCCGGCCTTCCGGCACATGCGCGGCCTGCCGCTCGAGACGCTCGCGCCGCACATCCGGCGGCGTCGCCTCGTCGGCGAGGCTCGCCACGCACTCGTCCAGAGACATCGGCGTCTGGTTCTGCGAGCCGAGGCGGCGGATCGAGACGTGGCGCGTCTCCGCCTCCTTCTTGCCGACTACGACCAGCACCGGGATCTTGGCCAGCGAGTGCTCGCGGACCTTGTAGTTGATCTTCTCGTTGCGGAGGTCGAGGTCGACCCGCAGCCCGGCCTTCCGGAGCTCCGCCGCGACTTCCGCGGCGTAGCCGTCCGCCTCCGAGGTGATCGTCGTCACCACCGCCTGCACGGGCGCGAGCCAGAGCGGGAAGTGGCCGGCGAAATGCTCGATCAGGATGCCGGTGAAGCGCTCGAGCGAGCCGAAGATCGCGCGGTGGATCATCACCGGCGCATGCTTCTCGCCATCCGCGCCGATGTAGAAGGCGCCGAAGCGGTCGGGCAGGTTGAAGTCGACCTGGATGGTGCCGCACTGCCAGTCGCGGCCGATCGCGTCGCGCAGCACATACTCGAACTTCGGCCCGTAGAACGCGCCCTCGCCGGGGTTCACGGCCGTCGTCACGCGATTGCCGTAGCGCGACGAGATCTCCTTGAGCGCGTCGCCCATGACCTGCTCGGCGCGGTCCCACAGCGCGTCCGATCCGACCCGCTTCTCCGGCCGCGTCGAAAGCTTCAGCACGATCCGGCCGAAGCCGAAGTCGGCATACATCGACAGGATCAGTTCGTTCAGCGCGAGCGTCTCGGCCATGAACTGCTCGTCGGTACAGAAGATGTGCGCGTCGTCCTGCGTGAAGGCGCGCACGCGCATCATGCCGTGCAGCGCGCCGGATGGCTCATAGCGGTGAACGATGCCGAATTCGCCCATTCGGATAGGCAGTTCGCGATAGCTCCTCAGGCCGTGCTTGAAGATCTGCACGTGGCCCGGGCAGTTCATCGGCTTGATCGCGAAGACGCGCTCGTCCTCGGTCTCGGTGACGAACATGTTCTCGCGGTACCAGTCCCAGTGGCCGGAGGTCTGCCACAGCGAGGCGTCGAGAACCTGGGGCGTGTTGACCTCGACGAAGCCCGAGCCGGCCGTGCGACGGCGCGAATAGTCCATCAGCGTGCGGAACAGCGTCCAGCCCTTCGGGTGCCAGAACACCGCGCCGGGGCCTTCCTCCTGGAAGTGGAACAGGTCCATCTCGCGGCCGAGGCGGCGGTGGTCGCGCTTCTCGGCCTCCTCCAGCATGTGCAGATAGGCGTCGAGCGCAGCCTTGTCCGGGAAGGCCGTGCCGTAGATGCGCTGGAGCATCGGGTTGTTGGAGTCGCCGCGCCAGTAGGCGCCCGCCACCTTCATCAGCTTGAAGGCGTCGCCGACCTTGCCCGTCGAGGTCATGTGCGGACCGCGGCAGAGGTCCATCCACTCGCCCTGGGCGTACATCTTGATCGTCTGGTCCGCCGGAATGGCGTCGACCAGCTCGACCTTGAAGGTCTCGCCCTTGGCGGCGAACCAGTCCTTGGCGCGGTCCCGGCTCCAGACGTCCTTCGTGAACGGTCGGTCGCGCGCGATGATCCGGCGCATCTCGGCCTCGATCGCGGCGAGGTCGTCGGTCGAGAACGGCTCGTCGCGGGCGAAGTCGTAATAGAAGCCGTTCTCGATCACCGGGCCGATCGTGACCTGCGTCTCGGGCCACAGCGTCTGCACGGCCTCCGCGAGCACATGCGCGCAATCGTGGCGGATCAGCTCGAGCGAGCGGGGATCGTTGCGGTCGAGGAATTCAATGTGGACGTCGCGCTCGATCGGGTCGGCGAGGTCGACGACCTGGCCGTCGAGCGCCATCGCGACGGTGCGCTTCAGCAGCGACTTCGAGATCTCGCCGGCGATCTGCGCGCCGGTGACGCCGGCCTCATAGGATTTCTGTGCGCCGTCGGGAAAGGTGACGAGGGGCATGTCGGGTCTCCGCTCACTCGCTGCCTACGAATGCAGGTAAGCGCTTCAGGTGGTTGTCAGACGGTCCGCCGGCCGCCGCCGACGGGTTCGCAGCGAGGCCGTCCGGCGCCCGCCGCATAGCGCCACGGCCTAGACCAGCGGGCGCCGGGAGGCAATTCCTGCGGGACGGGTTCGTAGCCCGAGCCGCCCCAGGGATGGCAGCGGCAGATACGGCCGGCCGCCATCCAGCCGCCGGCCCAGGCGCCGTGGCGGGCGATCGCCTCGTCGGCGAACTCCGAGCAGGTCGGGAGATAGCGGCAGCGCCGCCCGATCAGCATCGACAGCGAATAGCGATAGGCCAGGATCGGCAGGCGCAGCGCGTGGCGCGGCGCGCGCCGGAGCCACGCG
>NZ_JBJKEX010000641.1:0-817 GCF_045505405.1 Hansschlegelia beijingensis
CCTGCGGCGACAGCAGCGCCTCGAGCGCCGCCTCGGCGCGCCGCGCCACATCGGCGCGAAGGTCATCGAACGAGGACTGCTGCATGAGCGGATTCCGGGACCGGTCGCGTTGCGACGTCTGCGCTGCCCGACCGGGGCCAGTCCGTCAAGCGGCGGCCCTGCGTGGCTTGCCTCGCGCCGTCTGCTAGGTTGCGGCGAGCGGGCACACGGGGAGCAGACGGTTGATGGCGTTCTTGGCGCGCGCGTCCTCGGACCGCAGGCTTCGGCCGAGGACGTCCGCGGCCGCCGTCGTGATGCGCATCCTCATCGCCCTGATCGCGCTGCCGATCATCCTCGTGCCGGTCTATGCGGTCGTGCCGCCGGTCTCGACGCTGATGCTCGCTCGCTGGGCGACCGGACGGCCGGTCGAGCGCGTCTGGACGCCGCTCGACCAGATTTCGCCCGCGCTGCAGCGCGCCGTCCTGGTCTCGGAGGACGCCCGCTTCTGCCAGCATCACGGGGTGGACTGGGGCGCGATCGGCGGCGTCCTCAAGGCGGGCGGCGACTCAGGTCCGGGCCGCGGCGCCTCGACCATCGCCATGCAGGTCGCCAAGAACCTGTTCCTCTGGCAGGGCGGCGCCTATGTGCGCAAACCGCTCGAGATCGCGCTCGCGCACTGGATCGATCTGGTCTGGAGCAAGCGCCGGGTGATGGAGGTTTATCTCAACATCGCCGAATGGGGCCCCGACGGCGTTTTCGGCGCGCAGGCGGCCGCGCGCCGCGCCTTCGGCAAGGACGCCAAGGCCCTCACGGCGCGGGAGGCCGCCATGATGGCCGC
>NZ_JBJKEX010000642.1:0-815 GCF_045505405.1 Hansschlegelia beijingensis
ATCGAGCGGCTGATCCCGGAGCTGCGCGGCCGCGGCGTGGACCTCGCGGTCGTGACCAACGACCTCGTCACCAAGGAGGACGGCGAGCGGCGCAGCCGCTCGGTGCTCGCCCGCGCTTCACGGGAAGAGGAGAACGCCGCTCGCAAGGGCGAGGCAGACGCCGCCGCCCGGGAGCCCTCCCGGACGCTCGAATCCCTCGACAACCTGTCGATCGACATCACGCGGATGATCGACCATCAGGCGGTCAGCGAGCTGTGGGACCGCTATCGCCGCGGCGAGCGCAACGTCTTCACGCGCAGGCTCTACACGCTGCAGGGCCAGCAGACCTTCGAGGAGATCCGGCGCAAATATGCGGGCGATCCCGAGTTCCACATGACGGTCGACCGCTATGTCGAGGAGTTCGAGCGGCTGCTCGACGAGGTGGCGCCGCAGGGCCGGGATGACGCGCTGGCCCAGACCTACCTGACCTCGGAAACCGGCAAGGTCTACACGATGCTCGCCCACGCGGCCGGCAAGTTCGGCCAATAGGAGCCGCTAGCTCCGGTCTCCCGGACCTCCGGGGGATCGGGGCCGCGCCCAGGGGGCGATCCAACAAGGGGCGGCCCGGCAACCCCAGAAACGATCAAGGGCGCGCGGGATCCGCGCGCCCTTTTTCATGTCCGGAGGCATCTGGAAGGATGTGGAGAGCGCTCGGCCGCGACCGCGGTGAGCTGAGCTGCGGCCGCGCCGTGGCGGCCGGGCTTGTCAGATACGGCGGCCTGTCCAGACCACGAGGGCGGTCAGCACCTCGTCCAGCGCGCCGTCGAGGGCGCGCG
>NZ_JBJKEX010000643.1:0-804 GCF_045505405.1 Hansschlegelia beijingensis
GATCAGGCTGTTCCTGCCCGGCCTGGAAGAAATCGATGAACTGGACAAGATCGCCCGGGCCGCGGGGACTACCCGCAAAGAACGCGTCTCCACTTCCCAGGGGCGCGGCGGATCTTCTCGGACCGTCAGCGAGGAAGAACGGCCCGTGATCCGAGGCAACGAGATTCAGCAGCTGCCGGTAGGAGAAGCGTTCATGCACTACAGCAACGTCGCCCCGGCCAGGGTCAAACTCATGCCCTGGTGGGAACGCGCGGACGCAAATCAAATTAAGGAAGACAAGGCCACCGCGCAACAAAGCCGCGACAGGCAAGGAGCAATCCGATGACCGAAGAAACTCGCGATCCTTTTCCGCCCTCCCCTGCGGACGGCGGCGAATCGGTGGTGGCCGAGGGCATTGAAGAGGTTCTGGTCGAGCACGAGGAACGGCTTACCGTTCTGCAAGGATCCGTCGAAGCGATGGGCCAGGCGGTCGAAGACCTCCTGGCATCACCGCCGAAAAAGACACCAGCTCCTTGGAACTGGAAAGAACTAGATGGTGAGAAGTCCGTCGCTCTCATGGAGGCGCTGCGCGAGTGGGTGGACTGGATCAACGACCGGTACGGCGTATCGGACGCCTCCCGCATCTACGGCTGCTGGTACCGGCACGCTCCGGTTGTGGAAGAGCGCACGGCAGCCTGGCTCAGCTGGCGGGCAGCCAACTACGGCCACAAAGACCCCGTAACCGACCCGGCCAGCTGGCACAGGGACATCTTCTGGCCCATGCTTGAACGCATCGCATCCAAACCTTGGGGGCTGAGCAACTGC
>NZ_JBJKEX010000644.1:0-801 GCF_045505405.1 Hansschlegelia beijingensis
CTGCTGAGCTACCGGGACGCAGGCGACGCACAGGCCTCGCGAGAGGCGTTGAACCGTTATCACGCAGTGGTGCAGCAGCGCGGCCTGCGCGACGCGGCGGTCGGGCTCGGGCAGGTCGTTCGCCCGATGGAGGGCGTCGAGCGCGGAGACGTGCAACGACTGCTTCGGCCGGAACAGCAGGCGGATCGCGATCGCTGCCGCGAGCGCGGCCAGCAGCCCGACCGCCGCCGAAAGCCAGATGTCGGACCAGAACGACGCCGGCTGCTCCGGAAGGTGCAGACCCCGGAGGCCGACGAGCGGATCAGTGGACGGCATCGAGCCGCTCCAGCAGAGGCGCGACCCGTTCGGGGCCAGCGGCCGCGTCGATCGAGATCACCGGCACTCCGAGCCCCATCAGGCGCTCGCGCCGGAAGTCGGCGCGCGCGTCGCCGCCGCGTCGTCCCGAGAGCCAGCCGCTGCGGCCGTCGCGTGACAGGAACGCATAGGCGCCGCGCGGCGCATCGCGCTCGAAAGCGTCCGTCACGAGCAGAACCGCGATCGAGACGCGGGTCGACGCCGCCCGTACGACCTCGTCGAATCGCAGCCCCGGCTCGTCGAGCCCGCTGGCGAGGATCAGATGGCCCCCGCGGGGAAGCGCCCCGACAGCGGTCTCGAGCGCGTCCGCAAGCGGCGGATCGGGTTGGTCCGGCGCGGCCAGCGCGTCCGCATGGGCGCGCGCCATGACGCCGATGACGCCGTTCATGGCTCGCTCGCCGCCCTTGGGGCGATAACCTTCAGGAGCACTCGGTGGTCATGATCCGC
>NZ_JBJKEX010000645.1:0-798 GCF_045505405.1 Hansschlegelia beijingensis
GCCCTGCTGCCGGAGGTCCAGCGTGTTTTTGACGAGAACTTCCGGGTCTATGGCGTGCGCAAGGTCTGGCGGCAGTTGATGCGCGAGGGGCATCGGATCGCCCGCTGCACAGTGGCGCGCCTGATGCGACGCGCCGGCCTGCAAGGTGTAGTCCGTGGAAAGCCCGTGCGCACCACGTTCAGCGACAAGGCGGCTCCTTGCCCGCTCGACCACGTCAACCGGCAGTTCAAGGCGCCGCGGCCAAATGCGCTCTGGCTCTCGGACTTTACCTATGTCGCGACCTGGTCAGGCTTCGTCTACGTCGCCTTCGTGATCGACGCCTACGCGCGCCGCATCGTCGGCTGGCGGGCATCGAGGACCGCGCATGCGAGCTTCGTGCTCGACGCCCTCGAGCAGGCTCTGCATGAGCGTCGCCCCGCGCATCGCGGCGGGCTTGTGCATCACAGCGACCGCGGCAGCCAATACGTCTCGATCAAATACACCGAGCGTCTGGCCGAGGCCGGCGTCGAGCCGTCGGTTGGAAGCGTCGGCGACAGCTACGACAACGCGCTCGCGGAGACGATCAACGGGCTCTACAAAGCAGAGGTCATCCACCGGCGTGGACCCTGGCGCTCGTTCGAGACCGTCGAGTTCGCGACGCTGGAATGGGTCGACTGGTTCAACAATCGGCGGCTGCTCGAACCCATCGGCAACATCCCGCCAGCCGAAGCAGAAGAGCGCTATTACGCAATGCTGAGCGAGCCGGCTATCGCGGCGTGACTCAAACGAAGCGGCCTCCGGAGAATCCGGAGCGGTTCA
>NZ_JBJKEX010000646.1:0-798 GCF_045505405.1 Hansschlegelia beijingensis
CGAATTACGGCGCCTCCATGGGCGGCCACAACGTCATCGAGGCGCTCGCCACGCTGGCCTGCTGCCAGCCGAAGCGGCCGCAGTTCTTCCGCAAGGAGCCGCCCGCGCCGGCGTCAGCGCCGCCACGGTCGACCGCGCCTTCCGCGGCGTGCGGCTCGACACCGAGGCGATCGCCAAGTCGCAGACGCAGCTCGAGTTCAAGCTGACGATCGCCCAGTACATCGACACCCAAGTGTCCGACACGCGGATCGCGGCTGGCAAGCTGAACTACGCGCAGTGGAGCGACCTGCTGGCGCGCATCGAGCGCAGCTACGGGGTGGACCGCTACGCGGTGCTCGCCGTCTGGGGCATGGAGACGAATTACGGCGCCTCCATGGGCGGCCACAACGTCATCGAGGCGCTCGCCACGCTGGCCTGCTGCCAGCCGAAGCGGCCGCAGTTCTTCCGCAAGGAGCTGATCGCGGCGCTGCAGATCCTGCAGAATGGCGACATCGCGCCCGATCGGATGATCGGCTCATGGGCCGGCGCGATGGGCCAGACCCAGTTCATGCCGACCAGCTACAAGGCCTATGCGGCCGACGGCGACGGCGACGGCAAGCGGGACATCTGGACCTCGGTTCCGGATGCGCTGGCCTCGACGGCGAACTACCTGCGCAAGCACGGCTGGAAGTCGGGCGAGACCTGGGGCTACGAAATCGTGCCGCCCATGGAGGCGCCGTAATTCGTCTCCATGCCCCAGACGGCGAGCACCGCGTAGCGGTCCACCCCGTAGCTGCGCTCGATGCGCGCCAGCAGGTC
>NZ_JBJKEX010000647.1:0-795 GCF_045505405.1 Hansschlegelia beijingensis
CGCGCTCCAGGCGCGGGACGTCTCGCCGCCGCCGCGCGACGCCGACATCCTGCGGCCGCGCGCCTTCGTTCAGGTCCAGACCGGCTGCGACCACCGCTGCACCTTCTGCGTCATTCCTTTCGGCCGCGGCGCCTCGCGCTCGACGCCCGCCGAGATCGTCGTCGCGGAGGTCCGCCGCGTGGTCTCGCTCGGCGCCCGGGAGGCTGTGCTGACAGGCGTGGACGTCACCGCCTGGGGCGCCGACCTGCCGGACCGCCCAAGCTTCGGCGGGCTCGTCAGGCGCATCCTGCGCGAGGTTCCGGAGCTCCCGCGGCTTCGGCTGTCATCGCTCGACGCCGTCGAGATCGACGACGAACTGGTCCACGCCTTCGCCGAGGAGGAGCGGCTTGCGCCGCACCTTCATCTGTCGCTGCAGTCCGGCGACGACATGATCCTCAAGCGCATGAAGCGGCGCCACGCCCGCGCCGACGCGGAACGGCTCTGCGAGCGCCTCCGACGCGCGCGGCCCGACATCGCCTTCGGCGCGGACCTCATAGCCGGCTTCCCGACCGAGACCGACGCGATGTTCGAGAACTCGCTGTCGATCCTCGGCGCCTGCGACATCGCCTATGCGCATGTCTTCCCCTATTCAGCGCGCCCGGGCACGCCCGCGGCCCGCATGCCGCAGCTGCCGGCCGGCGTCGTGAAGGAGCGCGCGGCGCGCCTTCGAGCCGCTCCGCGGCGGCGGCTCGAAGGTCAATAACAGGCGGCGGTTTGCACAATCGCTAATCGCGCCCGGACTCGCCAAACCCATTT
>NZ_JBJKEX010000648.1:0-780 GCF_045505405.1 Hansschlegelia beijingensis
GGATGGCACGACGTCCGACGGAGAACAGAAGAAGACCGCCACCGCGAGAAGCCCGGCGGACCAAGATATGGCGCTCGCGGCGTTGACCGCGCTTCGCCGCCCCGTGCCCGACGGGCGCACGCTCGGCGTCCTCGCGCTGATCGCGATCTGTCTCGTCTGGGGCTTTCCGCTGTTCAGCGGCTTCGCCATGACGCGCGCCTCATCGTCCCACGGCGGGGTGGTGCTGGCGGTGCTGCCGCTCGCGACCGCTCTCGCCGGCGCATGGCTCGGCGGCGAGCGTCCGTCCCGCCGGTTCTGGACCTTCGCGGCGCTCGGCGCGGCGCTGGTGCTCAGCTTCGCCCTCTGGCGCGGCGACGGCGGAACCACGGGGGTCGGGCTCGGCGACCTGTCGCTGCTGGCGTCGGTCGCGTCAGCCTCGATCGGCTACGCGCTCTCGGCCCGGCTCGCGCGGACCATGCCGGGCTGGGAGGTGATCTCCTGGGCGGTCGTGCTGTCCCTGCCGCTCTCGCTGCCGGTCGCGGTGCGGCTCGCTCCGCTCGAGCCCGCCGCCGTCTCGGCGGCGTCCTGGGCGGCCTTCGCCTATGTCACTGCGATGAGCCAGTATGTCGGCTTCTTCGCCTGGAACGCGGGGCTCGCGCTCGGCGGCGTGGCGCGCGTCAGCCAGGTTCAGCTGCTGCAGAGCTTCGTCACGCTGGCGATCGCGGCGCTGCTGCTGGCCGAACCCATCGACGCGCCGACGATCGCCTGCGTGACGAAGCTCTGCAGCAGCTGAACCTGGCT
>NZ_JBJKEX010000649.1:0-778 GCF_045505405.1 Hansschlegelia beijingensis
GGCTGGTCGGTTGGCTGGGAGAACATGTCCGAGAACCGGCCCGAGCCGTTCAGGGAGTACAGCGACTGGCGCAGTTGGTCGGTCGCGTCGAGGTAGCGGCTCATGTCGCCGCGGTCCAGGGCGATCGCCCGCAGCTCGTCGGGGGCGTCTTTGATGACCTCGATCAGGTCCCCGATCAGGGGCACCCGGTCCAGGCGCTCGTCCAGGATGTGCAGGGCCCGGTCAAGCAGGGATTCCTCGTGGGCGCTGGGCTTGGCGTTCCGCACGATGGTGATCAGCGCCGTGATCATGTTCAGGCGCCGGTTGTGCGAGTCGGCCATCAGCTGTTCGGCCAGCTTCTCCGCCTTCACTGCTGCAGCGAGCAGCGGCGCGGCCGCGGCCTGGCCGCCATCTGGATCGTTCAGGGTCCGGTTCGCGTTGGCCCGGTGTTCCTCGGCCGAGGCGAGCAGCCTGACGGCGGCTCCCGTGGCTTCACCCGGGTCCAGGACATTCAAATGGCCGCGTCCAGGGCCCAGACTGATGACCTGCCCGCCGAGAGCTTCGATCAGGTCAACGTAATCCGGCTTCAGGTCACCGAGGATCAACGGGTTGATGCTCCGGCCTGCCAGGCCTAGGACAATGTGCCGGACCAGGGTGGACTTGCCGTAGTGCGGCAGGCCAAGGACGAACATGGAGGGGTTGTTGATCATGCCGTGCATGAACCAGCTGATCGGATCGGCGCCGAAGGGCGCGCCGGTGTCGGTGTGAACGCCGATCGGGACACCTAGGATCGGGGTCC
>NZ_JBJKEX010000650.1:0-778 GCF_045505405.1 Hansschlegelia beijingensis
GAGAACACGTTCTCCTGACCAAGGTGGAAGGATGTATTCCAGATGGAAGAGATGTCATTCCAGACAGTGCTGCGCTTTGCGTACTTTTCATCCCACAGCAGCGACCAGTTCGGTGCAGGGTCCTTGAGGACATCTGCATTAACTAAGAGGGCAATGAAGCCAAACATCATTGGCGTGCCGTAGGTCAGACCGTCAATTACAACGTTCTCTGCAGTTCTGAACTTCGGAAACGCGTTGCCGAGCTGTGGCACCCGGTTCTGGTCAATGGGGCGCACGAGGCCAGCGTCAATTAGGGCGCCGGTTGAATCGCATGATGGGGACGCTAGATCGTAGGTCCCCTTGGCTGACCGGAGCTTTGTGATCATTTCATCGTTGCTGCCGACGTAGCTGGCGTTGACCTTCACGCCAGTTCGCGATTCAAATTCTGAGACAAATGAAGGGTCGGCATAGCCCTCCCAAGTTAGGAGATTCAGAGTTCCCCCGATGTCTCCGTCCACTTTGGTATCTGTGAGCCGGGTACTTCCCTTGGATGATCCGCAGGCGGCGAGCGCAGGGGCTGCAAAGATACCCGCAAGTCCAAGCCCTCCTGCCTTGAGGAGTGCTCGGCGGCGGAAGCCGCCCTGGGCAAAATGCGTCATGGAGTTTCCTTCGAAGAGGTGGTAGACGCGACGTCGACAGTACCTGGTGCGACAGCCGCTGTTTCACGGGTAAGACGGGTTGAAATAACAATCAAGATGACGCTGACGAGAATGACCAGAGTCGATACAGCATTGATTTC
>NZ_JBJKEX010000065.1:0-12941 GCF_045505405.1 Hansschlegelia beijingensis
GTCGTTCGCGGCGCGGCTCGCCGCCGAACTCGGCGGCGCGGGGTGGGTGATCGTCTCCGGCCTGGCTCGCGGCGTCGACGCGGCCGCTCACTCCGCCTCGCTCGCCTCGGGCACCGTGGCCGCCTATGCGGGCGGCCTCAACTGCGTCTACCCGCCCGAGCACGCGGACCTCGCAGGGCGCATCGTCAACGAGGGCGCCCTGGTCAGCGAGATGCCCATGGGCTGGCAGCCGCGCGGGCGTGACTTCCCCCGCCGGAACAGGCTGATCGCCGGGATGTCGCTTGGGGTGATCGTCGTCGAGGCGGCCCTGCGGTCGGGCTCGCTGATCACCGCAAGGCTGGCCGCCGAGATGGGACGCGAGGTGATGGCCGCCCCCGGTTCGCCGCTCGATCCCCGCTGCGAGGGCTCCAACGGGCTGCTGCGCGACGGGGCGGTTTTCATCACGCGCTCTGACGATGTCATCGAGGCGCTTGCGCCGTTGGTCGACCGTGGCCCGCCTGCGCCGCGCCCGATCTCCCTCGCGCAGGCCGAGGCGGCCGGCTTCGACCATGGCGAACCCGCCGGCTGCGAGCGCGCCCGAATCCTCGAGCTTCTGGGCCCCTCCCCCGCCTCGGTCGACGAACTCGTCCGGCAGGCCGACGCCGAAGCCCGCACGGTCCAGATCGTGCTGCTGGAACTCGAGCTTGCGGGCCGGCTGGAGCGTCAGGGCGACGGCAGGGTCCGGCTACTCGCCGGGAATCTCTGGGACTGAAGATCCTTCCTGCGCCTCGCGGGCGGCGCGGATCTCGGCCTCGGCCTCCAGCCGAGCCATGTCGAGCAGGTAGGCGAGCGTCGTCAGACCGTTGCGGCGGGCGAGCTCACGCAGATCGCCCGCCAGCGACGCGACGTAGGCCGCGATGTCTTCGCCCTTCAGAGATGTCGAGGACGGCCTCCGCTGATCCGACCGGGACAACCGCTCGCCTCCCTTAATGATTGTATGGATAAAAATCATGAACCATAAGGCGAGCGAACGCTATGTTTCCGTGGCCTCCCGACGTCACGCCGCGGCGCCGGCGGGGGCCACGATTTGACAGGCCCGGGACGCTCTCCCATTTTCCGGCCCGCCGCCGTAGGCAACCGGCCGGCCAGGGGCTCCCGCTTCATGCACAACGTCGTCATCGTCGAATCGCCTGCGAAGGCGAAGACGATCAACAAATATCTCGGCTCCGATTACGAGGTTCTCGCCTCTTACGGGCACGTCCGCGACCTGCCGGCCAAGGACGGGTCGGTGGACCCGGAGGCGGACTTCCACATGCTGTGGGAGGTCGATGGCAAGTCGGCTCAGCGGCTGAACGAGATCGCGCGCGCCGTGAAGGGCGCGGACAAGCTGATCCTCGCCACCGACCCGGATCGCGAAGGCGAGGCCATCTCCTGGCATGTGCTGGAGGTGCTCCGCGCCAAGAAGGCTCTGAAGGACCAGCCGGTCGAACGCGTGGTGTTCAACGCGATCACCAAGCAGGCGATTCTGGACGCCATGAAGCACCCGCGCGAGATCGACTCGGCGCTGGTCGACGCTTACTTGGCGCGCCGCGCGCTCGATTATCTGGTCGGCTTCAACCTCTCACCTGTGCTGTGGCGCAAGCTGCCCGGGGCGCGTTCCGCCGGGCGGGTGCAGTCCGTCGCGCTCAGGCTGGTCTGCGACCGCGAAGTTGAGATCGAGCGCTTCAAGCCGCGGGAATACTGGTCCCTGGTCGCGCAGCTCAAGACCCCGCGCGGCGAAGCGTTCGAGGCCCGAATCTCCTCCGCCGACGGCAAGCGGCTGGGCCGGCTGGACGTGGCGGACGAGGCGACCGCGACGGCGCTGAAGCAGGCGATCGAGGCGTCCGAGCTCGCCGTCGCGAATGTCGAGGCCAAGCCCGGACGGCGCAATCCGCAGCCGCCCTTCACCACCTCGACGCTTCAGCAGGAGGCGTCGCGCAAGCTCGGCTTCGCGCCGAACCGCACGATGCAGCTCGCGCAGAGGCTCTACGAGGGCGTCGACATCGGCGGCGAGACGGTCGGTCTGATCACCTATATGCGGACCGACGGCGTCGACATGGCGCCCGAGGCGGTGACCGCCGTCCGCTCCCTGATCGGCTCCGACTATGGCGACCGCTATGTGCCCTCTTCGCCGCGTCGCTACACGACCAAGGCGAAGAACGCTCAGGAGGCCCATGAGGCCGTGCGCCCGACGGATCCCCGTCGCACGCCGAAGGAGATGGCGCGCCGGCTCGATGACGATCAGGCCAAGCTCTACGAACTGATCTGGAAGCGGACGGTCGCGAGCCAGATGGAGTCGGCCGAGGTCGAGCGGACCACCGTCGACATCTCCGCCAACGGTTCGGATCGGCGTATCGAGCTCCGCGCGACCGGCACGGTCGTCACCTTTGACGGCTTCCTCGCGCTTTATCAGGAAGGCCGGGACGACGAGGAGGACGACGAGGCGCGCCGCCTCCCGCAGATGAGCGCCGGCGAGCCGCTCGCCCGCGTGGCGCCGGTCGCGGCCACGCAGCATTTCACGGAGCCGCCGCCGCGCTACACCGAGGCCGCCCTGGTCAAGCGCATGGAGGAGCTCGGCATCGGCCGCCCCTCCACCTATGCGGCGACGCTCACCGTGCTGCGCGATCGCGGCTATGTGCAGCTCGACAAGAAGCGGCTGGTGCCGGACGACAAGGGACGGCTCGTCACGGCCTTCCTCGAGAGCTTCTTCAACCGTTACGTCGAGTACGACTTCACGGCCGGGCTCGAGGAGCAGCTCGACCGGGTGTCGAACGACGAACTCGACTGGAAGGAGGTCCTGCGGGACTTCTGGCGCGAGTTCACCGGCGCGATCGACGCCACCAAGGAACTGCGCGTCACCGAGGTGCTGAACGCGCTGAACGAAGTTCTCGGCCCTTACATCTTCCCGGCGCGGGCGGACGGCGGGGACCCGCGGGTCTGCCCGACCTGCGGAACCGGCCAGCTTTCGCTCAAGCTCGGAAAGTTCGGCTCGTTCGTCGGCTGCTCGAACTATCCTGAGTGCCGTTACACACGTCCGCTCGGCGCCGAGCTCGACGGGACGGATGGCGCTGCGGCCGGCGGGGACGGCGTGAAGACGCTCGGGACCGATCCGGCGTCCGGCCAGGAGGTGACGCTGCGCAACGGCCGCTTCGGCCCTTACGTCCAGCTCGGAGAGCCGGTCGAGAAGGAGAAGCCGAAGCGCGCCTCGCTGCCCAAGGGGTGGTCGGCGGCCGAGCTCGATCTCGAGGGAGCGCTCAGGCTGCTGTCGCTGCCCCGGCTCGTCGGCGTTCATCCGGAGTCGGGCAAACCGATCGAGGCCAACCTCGGCCGCTACGGTCCGTATGTCAGCCATGACGGCGTCTACGCCAACCTTGACGGCGTCGACGAGGTCTTCTCGGTCGGCATCAATCGCGCGGTCGCTGCGCTCGCCGAGAAGAAGGAGAAGCGCGGCGCCCGCGGCGCCGTCGCCGGCCGCGCTCTGGGCGAGCACCCGGGAGGCGGACCAATCACGGTGCACGCCGGGCGCTACGGTCCCTATGTCAAATACGGCAAGGTCAACGCCACCCTGCCCCAGGGCACGGACCCGGAGGCGCTGACCCTCGACGAAGCCGTCAGGCTGGTGGATGCGAAAGCCGAGAAGGGCGGCGGCGGCCGCAAGCCGGCGCGCAAGCCCGCCGCGAAGAAGCCGGCGGCCAAGAAGCCGGCCGCCAAGAAGGCAGCGTCCGCCAAGACGGGCAAAGCCGCCAAGGCGGCCGCGGGGTGAGTTCTCGACGGGGAACCAAATGAAGAAGGTCGCGATTACCGCCTTGGTGCTGGCGCTCGCCTCTCCGGTGATGGAAGCGGCCGCCGGTTCCTATGTGGTCTGGGGGGTCGGCTCGCGCCGCTGCGGCGCATGGATCGACGCGCAGCGGACCAATCAGGCGAAGGCGGAGGCGTACCAATCGTGGGTGCACGGTTTCGTCACCGGCGCGGGCTTCGCCCGCGAGGGACTGAAATTGAAGGACGTCGACGTCCGGCCCGAGACGTTGACGAAATGGGTGGACGAGTACTGCCTGGCCAACCCGTTGATGACCATCGAGCGCGCCGCCGTCGGCCTGCTGGACCACATCGCAGCTGAGAAGTAACGCCGCCGAGACGCGAGCAGGCTGCGCAGCCGCAGGCAGGACGAAGTTGGCCCGGAAGACCTCTCCCAAGACCGCAGCCCCCAGCGAACCGTCCCGCGGCCTGCCATCGCGCGACGAGCTGGTGGCCTTCATCGCTTCCGAAGGAGGCAAGGTCGGCAAGCGGGAGATCGCGCGCGCGTTCCGGATCTCCGGCGCCGAGCGGGTCGAACTCAAGCGCATGCTGCACGAGTTGCAGGACGAAGGCGTGGTGGCCCGCAAGGGCAAGCGGCTCGCGCGCTCCGGGGCCCTGCCGTCGGTCGTGCTCGCCGACGTCGTCGGCCGCGACCGTGACGGCGAACTGCTCGCGGAGCCCGCCGAGTGGGATGAGGACGAGCATGGCGCCCCGCCCAAGATCCTGATCGACCCTGCGCCCTCGCGCGGGCGCAAGCCGGGGCTCGCCCCCGGAATCGGCGACCGCGTCCTGGTCCGGGCCGAACCGCTCGAGGAGGTCGAGCCAGGCGGCGCCACGCACCATGGCCGCGTCATCAAGGTGCTGTCGAAGCAGTCCGCGCGGGTTCTCGGCATCTTCCGGGTTCTGCCGGACGGCTCGGGGCGGCTGGCGCCGGTGGAGAAGCGCAACGCCGGCCGCGAGCTTGCGATCGCCGCCGCGGATTCCGGCGGCGCCAAGGACGGCGATCTGATCTCCGCCGACATCATCAAGGAGGGGCGTTACGGCCTCCCCGCCGCCCGGGTGCGCGAACGCCTGGGCTCGCTGAAGAGCGAGCGCGCGGTCAGCCTGATCGCGATCCACGCTCACCAGATCCCGCACGTCTTCCCGGCGGCGGCGCTCGCGGAGGCCGAGGCCGCGCCGGCCGCTTCCCTCCAGGGTCGCGAGGACTGGCGGCGGGTTCCGTTGATCACGATCGACCCGGCGGACGCCAAGGACCACGACGACGCGGTGCACGCCGAGCCCGACCCGGACCCGGCGAACGCCGGCGGCCATATCGTCACCGTCGCAATCGCGGACGTCGCCGCCTATGTGCATCCGGGCTCGGCGCTGGATCGCGAGGCCCTGGAGCGCGGCAATTCGGTCTACTTCCCGGACCGCGTGGTTCCGATGCTGCCGGAACGCATCTCCAACGACCTCTGCTCGCTCCGCGAGAAGGAGAACCGCCCTGCCCTCGCTGTCCGGATGTGGATCGGCAAGGACGGGCGCAAGCTCCGCCACTCGTTCCACCGCGTGATGATGCGGTCCGCGGCCAAGCTCTCCTACAGCCAGGCGCAGGCCGCGATCGACGGCGCGCCCGACGACGCGACGGGGCCGCTGCTCGAGCCGGTCCTGAAGCCGCTCTGGGCCGCCTATGCGGCGCTCAAGACGGCGCGCGACGCGCGTGGCCCGCTCGACCTCGACCTGCCTGAGCGTAAATTGCTGCTGAAGCCCGACGGCACCGTCGACCGCGTGATCGTGCCCCCGCGGCTCGACGCGCACAGGCTGATCGAAGAATTCATGATCCAGGCGAACGTCGCCGCGGCCGAGACTCTCGAGGCGCGGCGCACGCCGCTGGTCTACCGCGTCCACGACGCGCCCTCGCTGGAGAAGCTTGAGGCGCTCCGCGAGTTGCTCAAGACGCTCGACATCGAGTTCGCCCAGTCTGGCAATCTCCGGCCGATGCACTTCAACCGCATCCTGGCGAGGACGGCCGAAAGCGAGAGCGCGAGCCTGATCAACGAGGTGGTGCTCCGGACCCAGGCTCAGGCCGAGTACGCCGCCGAGAACTACGGCCACTTCGGCCTCAACCTGCGCCGCTACGCGCATTTCACCTCGCCGATCCGCCGCTACGCCGACCTGATCGTGCATCGCGCGTTGATCCGGGGGCTCGATCTGGGCTCGGACGGGCTGCCCGACAGCGCGACAGCCGAGACGCTTGGAGAAATCGGCGCCCGCATCTCGGCGGCCGAGCGGCGCGCCATGGCCGCGGAGCGCGAGACCGTGGACCGGCTCATCGCGCACTTCCTCGCCGACCGTGTCGGCGCGACGTTCACTGGACGGATCGCCGGCGTCACCCGCTCGGGCCTGTTCGTGAAACTGGACGAAACCGGCGCGGACGGCTTCGTGCCGATCTCGACCCTCGGCTCGGAATACTTCTCCCATGACGAGGCCGCCCGCGCGCTCGTCGGGGAACGGTCCGGGGAACGCTACCGGCTCGGCGACACGGTCGAGGTCAAGCTGGTGGAAGCCGCACCGGTCGCCGGCGCCCTGCGCTTCGAGATGCTGTCCGAGGGTCAGCCCGGCCGTCCCGCCGGCCGAGGCAAGCGTGGCTTGCGACGCGCCGCGGCTGCGGATTCGAAAAAAGCGCCCGGGGGCCGTAAGAAGGGGGGCCGCGCGACGCGCGGGTCGAAAGGCAAGGGATCCCGATGAGCTTCGAGGTAAAGACCGCTTCCGGAGACGCTCCAGAGCCGCGCCTGATCGGCGGCTCCCTGTTGCGCGGGGCGCTCTGCCGCTGCCCCGCCTGCGGCCAGGGACGCATGTTCGGCAGCTATCTCAAGGTCGCCGCGCAGTGCGACGCGTGCAGCGAGGAGCTCCACCACCAGCGCGCCGACGACGCTCCCCCCTATGTGGTGATCTCCATCGTCGGCCATGTGATCGTGGCTCTGATCCTGGCCGTGGAGCTCGCCTATCAGCCGCCCGTCTGGCTCCACATGGCGCTCTGGCTGCCGCTGACGGTGATCCTCTCGCTCCTGCTGCTGCCGCCCGTGAAGGGCGCGCTCGTGGGCCTGCAGTGGGCGCTCCGGATGCATGGCTTCGGCGGCGAAGAGGACGGGCTGCCGGCGGACGGCGGCCTCAGGCCCACT
The DNA here is from genome assembly GCF_045505405.1 of Hansschlegelia beijingensis. Classification (GTDB taxonomy): domain Bacteria; phylum Pseudomonadota; class Alphaproteobacteria; order Rhizobiales; family Methylopilaceae; genus Methylopila; species Methylopila beijingensis_A. Next base: position 6,975 of record NZ_JBJKEX010000065.1, read on the forward strand.
CCTCAGGCGTGAGCGCGTCGGAAGCGTCGGCCGCGCCGCAATCCCGGAAGCCGCGGCAGCCGATCAGGGACGCCGCGACTCTCATCCTGCTCGACCGCTCCTCATCTGAACCGAAGGTCCTCATGGGCCGGCGGCACCATGCGGTGCGGTTCATGCCCGGCAAGTACGTGTTCCCGGGCGGGCGCGTCGAGCCGGAGGATGGCCGCGTCAACGTGGCCGGCACATACGCGCCGCACGTCGAGCGCAGCCTGCAGGCCCGCGTGGCTCGCCCGTCGATCACCCGCGCCCGCGCCTACGGGCTCGCGGCGCTCCGGGAACTCGCGGAAGAGACCGGGCTGCTGATCGGCGAAGCCGAGATGGAGGGCTTCCACGCCCGAAGCGAGTCCTGGAAGGTCTTCGCCGAAGCCGGCGTCTTTCCGTCGCTCGAGGGTCTTCACCTGGTCGCCCGGGCGATCACTCCGCCCGGCCGGCCGCGGCGGTTCGACACGCGCTTCTTCGCGGCCGACCGCTCGCTCGTGTCAGCCGCGCGATCTGACGTCATCCACCCGGACGCGGAGCTGGTGGAGCTGGTCTGGGTGACCTTCGACGAGGCGCGACGGCTTGATCTGCCGGCGATCACCGGAGTTGTTCTCCGTGATCTGGCGGAGCGTCTGGAGAACGGGCTGGAGCGCGATCTGCCCACCCCCTTCTACCGCCAGGGCTCCGCTTCCGAGCGTGAATTGATCTAGGGCCGCCGCCAGAGGCCGCTGGGCGGCCATTCGCTGTTGCTGAGGATTTAGCCATCGTCCGCACATTTCTGTGGCGTCGATGTGGTTGATTCTCATGATCATCAGGACGGAAGGCTGATCGCGCATCCGGCCGGCGACGATCGGAAAATCCGATCGACCGAGTGGTACTGGCCTGCGTCGTTTCGCGCGGCCTGATTTTCGATCGCAGTACTGGAAAAATCGCGGAGGAAAGGCGAAATAATCGGGAGCGACGGACGGTTTGCGCTTTCTGTCGTTTGCCCTCCTTGGGCGTTTCCTCCCTAGACTTAGGCCGCTCGCCTCGCGAGCGGCCTTTTTTTCGTCTATTGCGTGCCGCGGCCCGGGGAGGTGAAGAACGTGCAGATCGCGACCTGGAACGTGAACTCCATCAAGACGCGTCTCGAGCTGCTCCTGCGCTGGCTGGACGAGGCGAAGCCGGATCTGGTCTGCCTGCAGGAGATCAAGTGCGTCGACGAGGCTTTTCCGCGGGCCGAGATCGAGGCCGCCGGCTACAACGTCGCCGTCCACGGGCAGAAGTCCTACAACGGCGTCGCGATCCTCTCGCGCCATCCTCTGGAGGACGTCCACGTTCGACTCGGCGGGGACGAGGAGGACGAACACGCCCGCTTCATCGAGGCGGTGGTGTCGACGGAAGCGGGCGTCGTGCGCCTGGGCGGACTGTACTTGCCGAACGGCAACCCCGCCGACACGCCGAAATACGGCTACAAGCTCGCCTGGATGGAGCGGTTGCGCGCGCACGCCGCCGAGCGGCTGGCCCACGAGGAAATCTTCGTGCTGGCTGGCGACTTCAACGTGATCCCCGCGCCGGAAGATGCGAAGCGGCCCGCCGCATGGGTCCACGACGCGCTGTTCCTGCCGGAGACCCGCGCCGCCTGGAGGCGCCTGCTCGCTCTCGGGATGACCGACGCCCTGCGCGCCTGCGACGACGCAGCCGGCCTCTTCACCTTCTGGGACTATCAGGCGGGCGCCTGGCAGAAGAACGACGGCATCCGCATCGATCACCTGCTGCTGTCGCCGCAGGCGGCGGACCGGCTGGTGGGCGTTCGCATCGACAAGCACGTCCGGGCCTGGGAGCGGCCGTCCGATCACGTGCCAGTGGTGGCTGAACTGGCGCTCTGAACGGACTGAAAGATGTTCCGCCGCCGCGCAGGGAGGCGGCTTCAGGCGCGTGACACCGGGCGTGTCTCGACCGCGATCCCGCTTCCGTCCAGCGCTCCGTAATCCTGGCGAGACCGCGAAGCTATTCGCGGTCCTTCTTCCAGGCGGTCACGTAGCTCTGCGCCGTCTCCTGCTCTTCGGGCGACGCTTCCGCCAACGCCTCGACATAGAGGTCGGCGATCCACTTCTGGCTTCCGCCGGAGGCGTCGTTGGCGAGCGTCAGCCACATCAGCCCGCGGGCGCGCTGGCGGGGTATCTGAAGTCCGTTGAACAGCATGTGGCCGAGCACGGCCTGCGCCTCGCGCTGGCCCTTGTTCGCCGCAAGCCCAAGCCACCTGGCGGCCTGCCGCGGGTCCTTCTCGCCGTCCGGCCCGTCGATATACATCCGGGCGAGGTTGTACTGCGCGTCGGGGTCGCCGAAGTACGAGGCCGCATAGGCGAACATCTCGCGGGCGCGCGCCGGGTCCGCCCGGATCGGACTGTTCGGGACGCCGTCCAGATAGTAGTTGCCGAGCGCGACGAAGGAGTTGGCCACGAACCGCGCCTGCATGGTGCCGGGCGCGTCGTCCGCGTGAGCGTTGGCGACCTGGCTGAAATAGTCGAACGCCTTGACGTCGTCGCGATCGACGCCGTCGCCCTCGGCGTACATGCGAGCGAGCTTCCACTGCGCCATCGCGTGACCACGCTTGGCCGCGTCGAGCAGCGAGGTCACCGCAGTCGCCTTGTCGCCCGCGATATAGGCGCGGGCGCCCGTCTGGAACGCCTCGAACGGCGACGGCTCTTTCTTGGAGGTCGACGGCGCGCCGTCGAAGGCGTGCGCCGCGCTTACGGCGCCGAGGAGCGCAACCAGCGCCGCCGCGGCGACGGCTGCTCGATCAAACATCGGCATAGGAGCGCCGCTCATGCTTGCCGCCCGGATGGGTGACGGCGCCGAAACGCGCCGGCCCGACGCCCTGGGCGAATTTCCACAACGCGCCGGATCCGAAGCCGTGGTCGCGCGGCCGCCAGTCCTGCCGGCGCGCGTCAAGCTCCTCGTCCGTGAGCGCGACGTCGATCGAACCCGCGACGGCGTCGATCGTGATCACGTCGCCGTCGCGGAGGAGCCCGATGGGGCCGCCGACGGCAGCCTCCGGTCCGACATGCCCGACGCAGAAGCCGCGTGTCGCGCCCGAGAACCGGCCGTCCGTGATGAGCGCGACCTTGTCGCCCATCCCCTGCCCGTACAGAGCCGCGGTCGTCGCCAGCATCTCGCGCATTCCGGGGCCGCCCTTGGGGCCCTCATAGCGGATGACCAGCACCTCGCCTTCCTTGTAGGTCCGGCTCGAGACCGCCTCGAAGCAGGCCTCCTCGCTGTCGAAGCAGCGGGCTGGTCCGGAAAATCGCTGCTCCTTCATACCCGCGACCTTCACAATCGCGCCGTCGGGCGCGAGGTTGCCCCGCAGCCCCACCACGCCGCCCGTCCTGGTCAGCGGCTTGTCGGCCGGCAGAACCACGTCCTGGTCGGCGTTCCAGCGAACCTTCTCCATGTTCTCGGCGATCGTGCGTCCAGTGACGGTGATGCAGTCGCCATGAAGAAAACCGTGGTCGAGCAGAGTCTTCATAAGCAGCGGCACGCCGCCAACCTCGAACAAGTCTTTGGCGACATAACGACCGCCCGGCTTCAAATCCGCCACATATGGCGTCCGCCTGAAGATCTCGGCGACGTCGAACAGGTCGAAGTCGATGCCGGCCTCATGCGCCAACGCCGGCAGGTGGAGCGCAGCGTTGGTGGATCCGCCTGAAGCCGCCACCACGGTCGCGGCGTTCTCGAGCGCCTTCCGGGTGACGATGTCGCGCGGGCGGATGTTGCGGGCGATCAGCTCCATGACCATCTCGCCGGCCGCCATGCAGAACCGGTCGCGGATCTCGTAGGGGGCGGGCGCGCCAGCCGAATAGGGCAACGCCAGTCCGATCGCCTCAGACACCGTCGCCATGGTGTTGGCGGTGAACTGCGCGCCGCAGGCGCCGGCGGAAGGACAGGCCGCCTGCTCGATCTCGTCGAGGTCCTCGTCGGACATCGCGTGGACCGAATGCTTGCCGACCGCCTCGAACACGTCCTGGATCGTGATCGGCTGGCCGCGGAACGAGCCGGGCAGGATGCTGCCGCCATAGATGAAGATCGAAGGCACGTTGAGGCGCACCATCGCCATCATCATGCCCGGCAGCGACTTGTCGCAGCCGGCGAGCCCCACCAGGGCGTCGTAGCAGTGGCCGCGCATCGTGAGCTCGACGGAGTCCGCGATCACCTCCCGCGAGGCAAGCGAGGACTTCATGCCCTCATGGCCCATGGCGATGCCGTCGGTGACGGTGATCGTGCAGAACTCGCGCGGCGTGCCGCTGGCGGCCGCGACGCCGTTCTTCACGGCCTGCGCCTGCCGCATCAGGGAGATGTTGCAGGGAGCGGCCTCGTTCCAGCACGAGGCGACGCCGACCAGCGGCTGGTGGATCTGGGCCTTGGTCAGGCCCATCGCGTAGAGGTAGGAGCGGTGCGGGGCGCGCGACGGGCCCTCGGTGACGTGCCGGCTGGGCAGTTTCGACTTGTCGAAGACCTTCGAGTCCATGCCGCCCCAATCCCTCGGGGCGAAACGCGCCCCATACTCTTTCTCAGCGGGGCGGACCGACGATGGCGCCATCTGACGCCAGTATCCGAACGCGCGCGGCCCGCCGCCGCCGAACGCCTTGGTCCCCCGACCGTCTCAAGACGAGACAGCGTCCTCAGGCAGCAGGTTACCTCCGAAATAGTTGGCGATTTGTGGCTGAATGGCGGCGAGTTGAGCTGTGAACGACCGGGCGGCGCGCTCTGCTCTATTTATGTTGCGCTTATGCCACGGACGATTGAGAGGACTGCAACGGTCCGTTCACCGTAGTTCCTGCGGCGAGATCGTCGATCAATGCGACTTGGCGCGGGAGGCAAACGCGCGCGAGATCGTAGTTTTCGACCGCGAAGACTCTCGCCGCCCGCCCCAGATGGGCGAATTGCTCCCGATCGGCCAGCGTCTCGATCACCCCCTCCGCAAGGCCCGCGATGTCGAAGAAGTCGAACAGCCGGCCGGTGACGCCGTCCTCGATGACTTCACGCACCGGCGGGGTGCCGGACGCGACGATCAGGCATTCCGCCGCCATGGCTTCGATCAGCGACCAGGACAGGACGAACGGGTAGGTCAGGTAGACGTGGCAGGACGAGACCTGCAGCATCGCGATGAAGTCAGGCTTCGGAATGTTGCCGACGAAATGCACGCGCGACAGATCGAGGCGATCGCGCACCTCGCCCAGAAAAATGTCCTTCCAGGTCTTTCCATCCGGCGCCCGCCTGCCATAGGAGACGCCGTCGCCGCCGACGATCACGACCTGCGCCTGGGGCCGGCGCTCCAGGATCGCCGGCAGCGCCCGCATGAAGACGTGGTAGCCGCGGTAGGGCTCGAGCTGCCGGTTGACGAAGGTGACGACCTCATCGCGCGGCCTGAACGTCAGGTTCGTTCCAGGGACTGCGAAGCGCGCGTTCGGCTTCGGGCTGGCCGCGACCGTGTCCACGCCGTCATGGACGACCCTGATCTTGTCCCACAGGAACTCCGGATGCTGGCGCTTCTGCCATTCGGTCGGCGAGACGCCGAGATCGGCCGCGGCGAGCGACGTCAGCATCGCGGCGTTCTTGGTTCTCACCGGCAAGGCCGAGCGCAGACCCGCTTCGGGAAACTCCGGATCGAAGCCGACGTCCGCGCCCCGGAAATTGTAGAAGAACTCGCTGTAGACGAGATGCCGCGCGCTCGGGAACAGGTCGCGCGCGAACAGCGTCTCGCCCCAGCCGGAATGGCCGATCACCACCGCCGGCTCGCACCCCGCCTCGCGCTTCAGTCGCTGCATGGCCGCGGCCGCGAGTTCGCCGCGCGTGACGTCGGCCACGAAGCGCTCGGCCAGCGGGTGACCGGCGCGCGGAGGCGGAGGAGACCGGAGCTGCGGCGTTCAAGCCTGACCTCACAAAGGCGGAGGCGTCCATGCTGATCGA
>NZ_JBJKEX010000651.1:0-772 GCF_045505405.1 Hansschlegelia beijingensis
AGCCGGCGAGGGGCTGCGGCGAGCGGGTTCGCGGCGGCGCTCGCGGCGCGATCGATCGGCGAAGGGAGGGCGGTGTTATGGATCCGACAGGACATGGCGGGATGCGAGAGCGGCGAACCCTGGCCGCCCGGCCTTGCGGAGCTCGGCCTCGACCCGGCCCGCATCGTGCTGTTCCGGGCGCCGAACATGGACGCGGCCCTGAAGGCCGCCGAGACGGCGCTCGGCTGCCGGGCGCTCGCGGCGGCGCTGATCGAGCCTTACGGGGCGCTGAGGCGCTTCGACCTTGTGGCGGGTCGGCGGCTTGCGCTCGCGGCCGGGCGTTCCGGGGTCATGGCGCTGCTTTTGCGGACCGATCCGTCCGCCTCGACCGCTCCCGGACTCTCGATCGCCGAGACGCGCTGGCGCGTGGCGCCGCTCGCTTCTTCCGGCGCCGAGGATTGGGGATGGCCCCGCGCCACAGTGGAGCTTGTCCGCAACCGCCTCGGCCCGCTTGGCCGCTGGCCTCTGGAGTGGGCGGATGACGGCCGCTTCCGCCTCATCGAGCCGGCCGTCGCTTTTGGGGACGACGCCGGCCGCTCCGCCGGCGCCGGGTCGACGCATCCTGGCGCTCGCTTTGCCGAACTTCTCGATCGACAGGGTGCGGCGGCGGGAGGCGCTCTCCGGCGGCGAGCAGCAGCGTTCCCGCGCGAACCTCCTCGCCGGCGTCGCGGACGCCGTCCCGGGCCCAAGGGTCCGGGCTTGCGAAGCCATGCAATGTTGCGAGATCGGAACA
>NZ_JBJKEX010000652.1:0-768 GCF_045505405.1 Hansschlegelia beijingensis
GAAGATGCTCACCCAGCACCTCCGCGAGCTTGAGGCAGATCGCCTGATTGAGCGCACAGACTTCGGAGAAAAGGGGACGCAAAGCCGCGTGGCGCAAGGGAAGTCTCCCGGCCGGCGCGGGAGCCGCCGGAACGGCGCGCAAGCAATCGCGCTGCGCCTGCGAAGGACAGCAATTAGTTGCCGGAGCGGCCTTTCGCGTCCGGCCGGCCGCGCCGCTGCGCGGCCTTGGCGCCCGTCGACTTGGGCTTGGCGGCGTGCCAAGAGGCGCGCCTGGATTGACGGGGATCAGCGGAAATGCGGGCCGGACGCCTGATGTCGCCCACGCTCGCGGTGGCGCTTTCGACGCTGTTCTGGGGAACCGCCTGGTACCCGATGCGGGTCCTTCAGGAGCGCGGGCTCGACCCCGACTGGGCCGTGGTGGTGATGTTCGGCGTGCTGTCGCTCGCGCTCGCGCCGCTGATCTGGCGCGCGCGCAGCCGGCTGGCCGGCCACTGGCGCGCGCTCGGCTGGATCGGGCTGACCGGCGGCGTCGCGATGACTTGCTACTATCTCGGCGTCACGATCACGACCGTCGCGCGCGCCACGCTGCTGTTCTACCTCGCGCCGGCTTGGACCACGCTGATCGAGTTCCTCGTCCTCCGCAGGCCGATCGGCGTGACGCGCGGCCTCGAGCTCGCGCTCGGCTTCGCGGGCCTGCTGGTGATCCTCGGGCCGGGCGGCGGCGGAGGCGGCGGGGTCAATCTCGGCGACCTCTTCGCCCTCGCGGCC
>NZ_JBJKEX010000653.1:0-762 GCF_045505405.1 Hansschlegelia beijingensis
GGGACCTCCGAGAAGCTCTTGGATCTGAGAGACGAAAACCCCGTGGACCTGCCAACGGAAATCCTTAGCCTGCCCGAGGAAACTATCCGCGACATCCTGCTTATGGTTCTCAACGCCAACTGGCGGGGCCAGGCAACAGGGGAAACGTTCAATGGTAAAGGCAAGACGGACATTCTGCTCCGGTACGAAGAGCGAAATGCTCTGATCGTCGAATGCAAAATCTGGAGAGGTGAGACTGCGTTCAACGAGGCACTTGAACAGTTGGCTGGCTACCAAGTCTGGAGCGACACTAGAGCTGTAATTCTGCTCATTATTCGGCTTGCCAATCCCTCCCTCGCTATCAAAACCGCACAAGCTGAAATTAAGAATCATGATGATTTCGTTTCGGTTGAGCATGAGGATGACCAAGGTGGTACTTACAAAATGCGGTCTTCACAAGATCGGGCCCGATTTATTCTCCTCGAGCTCCTGCCGATAGTGATGCCGCCGAAAGCTAAGCCAACAAAGGTGGGCAAGAAGAAATCCAAAGAAGACGCCGAAGATCAGGGTGACCCGCAGACCGCTTCTGATACCGAAGATGGAGAACCTCTGGCGCGTGACGCACCTGAACCCGCCTAGGCTCTTCGCAGTTCCTACGACGCGCAGCCAGCACTGGTCTCCGTGAATTTTTGGAGTAGTGAAACGCCTGCGTTCTCTGTTCTGTCGGAGGTCCGCTTATGCGGATCCGACAGAACGGTGGGTAGACCAGTACGCATAGTCCTT
>NZ_JBJKEX010000654.1:0-758 GCF_045505405.1 Hansschlegelia beijingensis
GCCGCGTCATCACGCGGCTTGTCGAGGACGCGATCTCGGAGAGCGCCCGGAGGATCGAGGCGCTCTCCGAGATCGCGTCGAGCACGGCCAGCACCATCGCCAGCCGAGCGCCGTCCCAGCCGACGACGGCGCGCCGCGGCGTGCCGAGGCTGGACGGCACGACCAGCGCCTGGATCTCGACCAACAGGGGCCGTGATCCTTCCAGGGCCGCCAGCACCGCGGCGCCCGGCGCGTCCGGCTCGCGATCGCCCAGGAAAAGCGCCGAGGGGTTCCGCACCTCCTCGAGGCCTCCGCCGGTCATCGCGAAAACCCCGATCTCGTCGGTCGGGCCAAAACGGTTCTTCTGAGCGCGCAGGATGCGGAAGTCGCGGCCGGCGTCGCCCTCGAAGGACAGCACGGCGTCGACCATGTGCTCGACGACCCGCGGGCCGGCGATCTGGCCGTCCTTGGTGACGTGGCCGACGAGGATCACGCAGGCGCCGGTGGTCTTGGCGTATCGGATCAGGGCCTGGGCCGAGGCGCGCACCTGCGTCACGGTGCCGGGCGCGGATTCCGCCTGGCCGGTCCAGAGCGTCTGGATCGAATCGAGGATCACGAGCCGCGGCGTCGGGCCTTCCCGCAGCGTCGCCAGGATATCCTCGACGCAGGTCTCGGCCGCGAGCGCGACCGGAGCGTCGCCGAGCCCGAGCCGCTGCCGCATGTGCATCACTGGACGGAGACGCTGTTTTCGTTCCGCACGACGCGCGACCCGTCGTTCC
>NZ_JBJKEX010000655.1:0-754 GCF_045505405.1 Hansschlegelia beijingensis
GGAGAAGGCCAAGGATCATCAGGCCCGCATGGCCTGCTTCTATGCGTTCGCGATTCTCTCCGCGTTCCTGTTCCTGGGCAACGCGATCATCTTAGTCGCCGCCGCTGTCCCCGCCGCCACGTCCGTCGAGCATCGCGAGTTCGCCGCGATAGCGCTGCAGCACGATCTCCGTGGAATACTTCTCGACGCCCTGCGCGTCGGTGTACTTCCGGGTCTGGAGCTGGCCCTCGACGTAGACCTTCGAGCCCTTGCGCAGGTACTGCTCGGCGACCTTCGCGAGCTGCTCGTTGAAGATCACCACCTGATGCCATTCGGTGCGCTCGCGGCGTTCGCCGCTCTGCTTGTCGCGCCAGTTCTCCGAGGTGGCGATCCGCAGGTTCACCACGGGCTCGCCGGAATTCAGCCGGCGGACCTCGGGGTCACGGCCGAGATTGCCGACCAGAATGACCTTGTTAACGCTGCCCGCCATGGCGATCTCCTGAAGCTAAGAGGGCACCTTACGCCGAACGGACGTGTCGGTCGCGCCGATGCGCCGCCTTGTCCACAAGCGCGCCGTTTGGGAAAATGCCCGCCGCTGGCGCGATTGTTCTTTTTATGTTCTCTATCATCCGGACTCGGGAGTCGCATACACGCCGATGATCACGCCCAGCACGATGCCGACGACCATCAGCATCATGTTGTAAGGCGTGATGGCGACTGCGAAGCCGCCGAGCAGCGCGCTGATTTCCTCCATGCGGGTCCCCCGACCTTCCTA
>NZ_JBJKEX010000656.1:0-751 GCF_045505405.1 Hansschlegelia beijingensis
GACGGCAGCGGAGCTATGCTGTGGGGTCGCGCCACCTACGAGATGAGCGCGGGGCGCGGGGTCCGAGGTCTGCGGAAGCGGCATCGGGGGTCGGTCCTCGGATGATCCCGGCGTCGCAGGTCGGCGGCCGCCGGGCTTCCAAGGTGTCCCAACAGGGTAAACGAATGGTGATCGGCGGCTCAGGACGCCGCGGGACGCGCCTCGAAGCCGGCCGCCGCCACCGCCGTCGCGGCTTCCTCGGCGCTCAGCCTGGTCTCCGCCTCGACCCGGCCCGTCTCCCGGGAGACGGTGACGACCGCCCCGGGATCCTTGCCGGTGATCGCCTGACGGACCGACTTCTCGCAGCCCGCGCACACCATTCCGGACACTTCGAGCGTGACCATGTCGCCTCCTTCTGATTCATCTCATGTGGAGGCCGGCCGCCGACCTTCGAGGGCTTGGCCGGCGAATCACGAATCGGCGATGATGCCGCACGCCGTCCGGAAGCCGAGCCACATGACGAAACCCGCCGACTTCTTTGTCGCCGCCGCAATGGCGGTGACGTCGGCGTGCGTGGGCGTCATCGCAGCCTACGGGCTCGGCCTCGGATTCGCCTCGGCGGCGTTGGCCGCGCTCGCGGCCCTCGGCGGCATGGCCGTCGTCCACCTGGCGTTCATTCGCACCCCTGCGCCGCCTGACGGCCGGATCGACGACCTCGACCGCGTCGCGACGGAGCTGCAGAGCAGGCTCGAGACGGTGGAGCTGCGGCTCG
>NZ_JBJKEX010000657.1:0-749 GCF_045505405.1 Hansschlegelia beijingensis
GTCATGAGAGGTCTCCTTCGTTGGGCCCGCATGTCTTCTCTGTGTTGCAGAGAAGGTTTCTGTAATCAAGAGGATGACGCAAAATGTGAGGTTCGTCAACCCCTCTCGATTCCGTGAAGAAGCATCGTCGGAATCAATGGCCGTTTTCAGGCAGATCAGAGTCGCGTGCGGCCCGGTACACCTTCGGAAGCCTGCACCTCTGGGAGGGCATCGGCATTGTCCCCGTCGTCGTCGGTCTCCTCGGCGGTGCCGAAGTGCTGCAGTCCATGCTCGACAAAGACGGTGACACCAAGACGGCCGTGCCGCCACACCTTGGCGGCATCCTCGTCGGCGTCAAGGATTCCTTTCGCCACTGGTCGTTGATGCTGCGCACCAGTGCCATCGGTGCCGTCCTGGGAATGATGCCCGGTCTCGGAGGATCGGTGTCCCAGTTCATCGCCTACGGCCACGCCAAGCAAACCTCGAAGCATCCCGAGGAGTTCGGCAACGGTTCGATCGAGGGCGTGATCGCCGCAGGTGCGACCACGACAGCGAAGGACGGGGGCCACCTCGTACCGACGATCGCCTTCGGCGTGCCGTCGGGCGCGAGCATGGCGGTGCTACTCGGCGCGTTCCTGATCCTCGGCCTGAATCCTGGCCCCGAGATGCTGGGCGAGCACCTCAACGTGACGCTCTCGCTCGTGTGGATCATCGTGCTGAGCACGATCGCGGCTGTCATCCTCGGCTACCTGCTGATCCGTCCCCTTGCC
>NZ_JBJKEX010000658.1:0-747 GCF_045505405.1 Hansschlegelia beijingensis
CCAGTGCGCGACCGCCGCCGCCCCGCGGCGCTTTTCATCCGCCGACATCTGGGAGGCGATCGCCTCCAGCGCGTTGAGCGCGGCGCCGACGCCGTGCTGGGCCGCGAGCGAGAGCCACACATAGCCCTCGACCCGGTCCTTCTCGACGCCCACGCCGTTGGCGCAGATGAAGCCGAGCCGCGCCTGCGACGGATAGTGCCCGGCCTCCGCCGCGCGGCGGTACCAGCGGACCGCGGCGGCCTCGTCGCGCTCCACGCCCTGACCCTTGGAATAGAGCGTCGCGAGATTGTACTGGGCGAACAGGTCGCCCTGTTCGGCGGCCAGTTCCAGCCAGCGGGCGCCCTCGGCGCAGTCCTGCGCGACGCCCTGACCCATCGCGAGCATCGCGCCGACATTGGTCTGCGCCAGCACGTTGCCGCCCTCCGCCGCCCTGAGATAGAGCGCGAAGGCCCTGGCGAGCGAAGCCTCCACCCCCTCGCCATGGGCGTAGAGCGCGCCGAGCCAGGTCGTGGCCTCTATGTCGCCCGCCGCCGCGAGCTCCGAGAACAGCTCGGCGGCGGCGACGAAATCGCCTCGGTCGTAGGCCTCGACGGCCTCGGCGAGCGGCGTCGGCGCATGATGGGCGGCGCGAGCGGAGAGCATCGGTCAGCTCCTCGGGTTCTGGAAAAGCGGCTGGGGCAGGGCCTCGCGCGGCACGCGCGCCACGCGTTCGGCGAGCATGCGGGCGAGCCAGAGGCCGTGCGGGTC
>NZ_JBJKEX010000659.1:0-746 GCF_045505405.1 Hansschlegelia beijingensis
CCGCCGGAGCGCCGGCCGCGCCCTTCGGGGGCGCCGCGCCTTCGGCGTTCGGCGGCGAGCAGGCCCGTCCGATCACCGGTGCGATCCATTTCACCGGCGACTGGGCGATCCGCTTCCTGCTGCTCTCGCTCGCCGTGACGCCGTTCCGCAAGCTTCTGCACTGGCCTCGCCTCGTGCTGGTCCGCCGCCGGATCGGGCTCGCCGCGCTCGCCTACGCCGTGCTTCATCTGGCGCTCTACGCGATGGACCAGGACTTCGTGCTGACGAAGATCGTTTCGGAGATCGCGCTTCGCATCTATCTCGCTATCGGCTTCGTCGCGCTGATCGGGCTTGTGGCGCTCGGCGCGACATCGACGGACGGCGCAGTGAAGCGCATGGGCGCCCGCAACTGGGGTCGGCTCCACAAGCTCGCCTATCCGATCGCGGGGCTGGCTCTGCTGCACTTCGCCATGCAGTCGAAGCTCGACATCAGCGATCCGGCCTGGATGTGGGGCTTGTTCCTCTGGGCGATGGGCTGCCGCGTCCTGCAGAACCAGGGAGAGCGGGCGACCAGCCCGGTTTGGCTGGCCGGGCTCGCCGTCGCCGCGGCGCTCGCGACCGCCTTCTCGGAAGCCACCTGGTATGGGCTCGCGACCGGCGTCGACCCCGCGCGCGTGCTCGCCGCCAACTTCTCGATCCGTCTTGGCCTGCGGCCGTGCTGGATCGTCCTGCTGTTCGGTCTCGCGGCCGCGGCGTCGAGCTTCGTC
>NZ_JBJKEX010000660.1:0-737 GCF_045505405.1 Hansschlegelia beijingensis
CATAGTGGACGCAAGCAGTCTTGTTATCTTTTTACCGCCCCCGAGTTGCAAACGCTTTTGAAGTTCGTTTGCGGGGGTGGTGTGTGGTGTAAGTTATCGGCCTATTAGTACCGGTCAGCTTCACGAGTCGTTAGTCCTCGCTTCCACATCCGGCCTATCAACCCAGTGGTCTGGCTGGGGGCCTCTCACACACGAGGTGTATGGAAATCTCATCTTGAAGCGAGCTTCCCGCTTAGATGCTTTCAGCGGTTATCCCATCCGAACGTAGCTAATCAGCGGTGCACTTGGCAGTACAACTGACACACCAGAGGTTCGTCCGTCCCGGTCCTCTCGTACTAAGGACAGCCCTTCTCAAATTTCCTGCGCGCGCAGCGGATAGGGACCGAACTGTCTCACGACGTTCTAAACCCAGCTCGCGTACCGCTTTAATGGGCGAACAGCCCAACCCTTGGGACCTACTCCAGCCCCAGGATGCGACGAGCCGACATCGAGGTGCCAAACCATGCCGTCGATATGGACTCTTGGGCAAGATCAGCCTGTTATCCCCGAGGTACCTTTTATCCGTTGAGCGACGGCCATTCCACAATGTACCGCCGGATCACTAGTCCCGACTTTCGTCCCTGCTCGAGATGTCTCTCTCACAGTCAAGCTCCCTTGTGCACTTACACTCGACACCTGATTGCCAACCAGGCTGAGGGAACCTTTGGGCGCCTCCGTTACTTTTTAGGAGGCAACCG
>NZ_JBJKEX010000066.1:0-12867 GCF_045505405.1 Hansschlegelia beijingensis
CTGGATCGCGCCCGCCTTCTCCGGCAGCCTTATCTCCTCGCCCGCGGTGATGATGTCGAGTTGCACCAGAAGGTCCGGGAAACTGATTCCTCACGCTCGACGCCGACCTGACGCTTGCCCCGGAGCGGCCGGATGCGCCGCAGATCGGCGTGTCCTTCGAAGGGCCGCTGGCGGCGCCGAAGCGTCGGATCGACGCCACGTCGTTCACCAGCTGGCTCTCGGTGCGGGCCGTCGAGCGCGAGACCAAGCGCATCGAGGCCATGGAGGCCGACATGCGGGAGCGCGCCCGGATCGCGCGGGAGCGCGTCGAGCAGGAGCGGAAGGCCGAGGAGGCTCGAAAGGCGGAGGAGGCCCGGAAGGCGGAGGAGGCGGCGCGCGCGGAGGCCGAGCGCAAGCGGCAGGAGGAGCAGGCGCGCTCGCTGATCGAGGCCGTTCCGCCGCCGGCCACGATCGCTCCGATGAGGCCCTCATCCCCGCTCGACCTGACGTCGCCCGCTGTTCGGACCGAACGCGGCGGCCATGGCGGCGTGGGTGGAGCCGGGGCGTCTGGAATCCGGCGGCCGGGGCGGGCGCTTCAGGACGAGCCGCAGATCCTGCCGCCGCCGATGATCATCAGCCCACTGGCGCAGTAAGTAAGATCAGGCGCCGGCTACGCTCGCCACGGCGCCCGCGCGCCGGCGGTAATGGTCGAGCACGAAGAGCCGCACGGCCGACGACAGATTGCCGCCGCTGCGGCGCGCATCGATCTCGGCCACCAGGCTGCGCAGGGACTGCGCGCGCTCCCGCGCGATGTCCTTGAGCGCGTGCCAGAAGGCGTCCTCCAGGCTGACGCTCGTCTTGTGGCCGGCCACGACGATCGAGCGCTTCACGATCTCCGGGTTGGATCCGGCGCCCGCCTCAGGCGCGGCGTCGTCCAGCAGCTCCTGAACGATCACGCCTTCCGCGCCCTGAGTAGGAATCGCGCGCAGATGGCCTTCGCTCTCGGCGGAGGAACCAACGATCTCGATATCGATGCCAGGTACAGTCATGAATCGGCGTCGCCCCCGTTCTCGCGACGATGATCCTCGAGCCGCCTGTCTGCCAAAGCACGGCGGGCGGTCTCGAGATCCTTGTCCTGCTTCGGCGTTCCGAACTTGGTGCGGTTCTCCGCAGCCAGCTTTTCGGACGCCGCACGCGCCCGGCTCTTCCGGGCGCGCCGCAGATTGATGATCTCTGCCACGCCCATGCTCTTACACGTCCGTGACGTAAAAATCGAGGGCGCTGGGAACAGAACAGGGAGCGCGGGAGTTGAGGTCAATTCAGCTCGGACGGATCATGGCTTCGGGTCGGACGATACGGTCGAACTCCTCGGCCGTGACGAAGCCCAGCCGCACAGCTTCTTCGCGCAAAGTCGTGCCGTTCTTGTGCGCAGTCTTCGCGACCGTGGTGGCTTTGTCGTAGCCGATGGTCGGCGCAAGCGCAGTCACAAGCATCAGCGAACGGCTCATCAGATCAGCGATCCGGGCCTCGTCCGCCTCGATGCCAACCACACAATTATCCGTGAAGCTGACCGCGGCGTCGGCCAGGATGCGGATCGACTGCAACATGCAGTACGCCATCACGGGCTTGTAGACGTTGAGCTCGAAATGGCCCTGGCTGCCGCTGAACGTGATGGTCGCGTTGTTCCCGAACACCTGGGCGCACACCATCGTCAGCGCCTCGCACTGCGTCGGGTTCACCTTGCCGGGCATGATCGACGAGCCGGGCTCGTTCTCCGGCAGCTTCAGTTCGCCGAGACCCGAACGCGGACCGGACCCCAGCAGCCGGATGTCGTTGGCGATCTTGAACAGGCCCGCCGCAAGCGCGTTGAGCGCCCCGTGGGCGTGCACATAGGCGTCGTGTGAGGCGAGCGCCTCGAACTTGTTGGCGGCGGTGACGAAGGGCAGGCCTGTGATCTCCGCGACCCGTGCCGCGAAGCCCTCCGCAAAGCCGACCTTGGCGTTGATTCCCGTGCCGACAGCGGTGCCGCCCTGGGCCAGCGGGTAAAGGTGCCGCAGCGCCTCGCGGATCCGCTCCGTCCCCAGCCGCACCTGGGCGACATAGCCCGAGAATTCCTGGCCGAGGGTGAGCGGCGTGGCGTCCTGGGTGTGCGTGCGCCCGATCTTGATGATGTGCTCGAAGGCCTTCGCCTTGGCTTCCAGGGCGTCCGCGAGGTGGGCGAGGGCGGGCAGCAGCCGGCGTTCGATCTCCTCCGCGGCCGCGATGTGCATCGCGGTCGGGAAGGTGTCGTTGGACGACTGGCTCATGTTGACGTGGTCGTTCGGATGAACCGGCGTCTTCGAGCCGAGCGCGCCGCCGAGAAGTTCGATCGCGCGGTTCGAGATCACCTCGTTGGCGTTCATGTTGGACTGCGTGCCGGAGCCCGTCTGCCAGACGACCAGCGGGAAATGGTCGTCGAACTTGCCGTCGACGACCTCCTTGGCGGCGGCCGAGATGGCCTCAGCCAGCCTGGGGTCGAGGATGCCGAGATCGCGGTTGGTGAGCGCCGCCGCGCGCTTGATGACGCCGAGCGCCCGGACCAGCGGTTTGGGCAAGGTCTCGCCGCCGATCTTGAAGTTCTGGAGCGAGCGCTGCGTCTGCGCGCCCCAATACCGGTCCGCGGGCACCTCAAGCGGGCCGAATGAATCGGTCTCGGTGCGGGTCGCTGTCATCGGAGGCCCCCAGGCTCGTCGTCGCGCTTCGATCTGCGCGAGGCGTGCCTAGCACGCGGCGTTCGGCCGCGTCACGCCGCCTTCAGGCGCAGTCACTTCTTCCGGAACTTGTCCAGGCTGACGACCTCGGCGCCGCCCTCGGGGGCCGACGCGGGAGCAACTTCGGCCCCTTGCTCTTCCGCCCCGCTCGGCTCCGGCTGCCGGAGCGGCTCGACGGCGGCTCCGGACGTCTCGCCGTCGACGTCGTCATCGGCCGCGCCGGGCGCGTCCGGGTTGTCGAACTTCAGTCCGAACTGGACGGACGGATCGAAGAAGCCCGTCACTGACGCGAACGGCACGCTCAGCTTCTCGGGGATGTTGCGGAAGGAAAGGCCGACCTCGAAGCCGTCCTCGCGCACGTTCAGGTCCCAGAACTGGTGCTGGAGCACGATCGTCATCTCGGCCGGATACTCCGCGCGCAGACGCTGCGACAGCCGGACGTCAGGATCGGTGGTGCGGAAGGAGATGTAGAAATGATGGTCGCCGGGCGCGCCCTCGCGGGCCACGCGGGCCAGCACGTCGTGCACCACGCCGCGCAACGCCTTCTGCGTCAGCAGGTCGTAGCGGATGAAATCCTGAACGGGCGGAGTCGGCGGCGTCGTCGTCATGCCCGGTACATAGTCGGATTCGGCGCGCGGGGAACATCGCGACCGGTCGCCGCGACTCGAAATCGCGCGGACGGCGGGCGACTGGGCGTCGCGGAGCGCGGGCGCGCCCTGGCTAAAACGAACGCAGCCCGGCGGTGAGCCGGGCTGCGCGAGAAGCGTCGGTCCTGTCGCAAGACAGGGGAGGCGGACCTCAGGAGTGTTCGTAGGTCTCGAGGTCGCGGTCCTTGGTCTCCGGCACGAAGAACAGTCCGATCACCACCGTCATCAAGGCGAAGACGATCGGGTACCAGAGGCCGTAGTAGATATCGCCTGTCGCGGCCACCATGGCGAAGGCCGTCGCCGGCAACAGGCCGCCGAACCAGCCATTGCCGATGTGGTACGGCAGCGACATCGAGGTGTAGCGGATGCGCGTCGGGAACATCTCCACCAGCGCGGCCGCGATCGGCCCGTAGACCATCGTCACGAACAGCACGAGCACGAACAGCAGCAGCACGATGCCGCCGGTCTGGGCCCGGAAGATGTCGAACACGTGCTCCATCTTCGCGATGCCGGGATCGCCCGCCTTCGGGTAGCCGGCCGCCTGAAGGGCGGCGAGCGTCGCCTTGCTGGACTCCGCCGCGCCCGCGCCGCCCACGAACGGGATCTCCTGATCGTTGATGCGGACCTTGGTCTCGCCCGCCGGGCCAGCTTCGGTCGTGTACTTGACCGAGGACTTCGACAGGAAGTCGCGCGCCTGGTCACAGGCGCTCGTGTATTTGCGCGTTCCGACCGGGTTGAACAGATCGCCGCATTCGGCCGGATCCGCGACCACCGTCACCTTGACGGTCTCGATGGCGTGGTTGAGCGCGGGATTACCGAGCGCGGTGATCTGGTGGAAGATCGGGAAGTAGCAGACCGCCGCGATCAGGCAGCCGCCGAGGATGATCGGCTTGCGGCCGATCTTGTCGGAGAGCGCGCCGAACACGATGAAGAAGCCGGTGCCGAGCAGCAGCGACCAGGCGATCAGAAGGTTCGAGGTGAAGGCGTCGACCTTGAGGATCGATTGCAGGAAGAACAGCGCGTAGAACTGGCCGGTGTACCAGACGACGCCCTGGCCGGCGGTGAGGCCGAGCAGCGCGATCAGGGCGATCTTGGCGTTGCGCCACTGACCGAAGGACTCCGAGAGCGGCGCCTTGGAGCGGGTGCCCTCGGCCTTCATCTTCTGGAAGGCGGGCGACTCGTTCAGCGAGAGCCGGATCCACACGGAGATGCCGAGCAGCACGACCGAGATCAGGAACGGGATGCGCCAGCCCCAGTCCTTGAAGGCTTCCTCGCCGAGCATGCCGCGGGTGAACAGGATCACGAGCAGCGACAGGAATAGGCCGAGGGTGGCGGTGGTCTGGATCCACGAGGTGTAGAATCCACGCCGGCCGACAGGAGCATGCTCGGCCACATAGGTCGCCGCGCCGCCATACTCGCCGCCGAGCGCGAGGCCCTGCAGCAGGCGCAGAATGATCAGGATGACCGGAGCCGCGAAGCCGATCGTCGCGGCGTTGGGCAGAATGCCCACCACGAAGGTCGAGAGGCCCATGATCAGGATGGTGATCAGGAAGGTATACTTGCGGCCGACCAGGTCGCCCAGTCTGCCGAACACCAGGGCGCCGAACGGGCGCACAAGGAAGCCCGCCGCGAAGGCGAGCAGGGCGAAGATGCCGCGCGTCGATTCAGGATATTGGCTGAAGAACTGCGCGCCGATGATCACGGCGAGCGACCCGTAGAGGTAGAAATCGTACCACTCGAAGACGGTGCCGAGCGACGAGGCGAAGATGACTTTCTTCTCCTCCCGCGTCATCGGCCGCACCCGCTCGGGCGCTACAGTCGTGCTTGCGACGGACATAGGCCTGTTTCACCTCGGCGTTAGGGAGCGCCGTCGCGTGGGCGCGGACGCGGCGACGACCGTGAGCCGTCCTGCGACGGCGCTGTTTTTTGTTTGATAGGCTGGCCCGCGCCGCAGGCCCTCTCAGGTGGATGCGGCGCCCCCCGCATCGGCTTCTCCCTGGCGGGCCGGATTCACGGCGCGCTTCGCGGATCTGTCCGTGGCCCTGAAATCCCCTCGAGCCCTAGCGCACAACTCCGCATTACCTAGATACACAGTGTGGCGACGACTCGTCGACGGGCCCGCGAATGCGACCTTCGTTTAATCTACTGTTAAGTTTTTCTTTGTGCGCGCTCATGCTCGCGCCGGGCGCCCGCGCCGAGTACCGGCCGGGCACGATCATCTCCGAGCCGGCGGACCAGCGGGGCAGCGCGATCACGCGCCCAGCCGGGAAACCGGATCGCGAATGGCGGCGCGGGCGAAAGACGCCGGAACTCCGGCGCACTCCGCAACGGCCGATCGCCGGACCGGCCGCGCCGCCCCGATTCGACAGCCGCGGCCGCCGGCTGGACGTGCCCGGCCGGCCCGACACCTATGACGCGATCGGGCGCGTGCGGCGGGACTATCCGAGGCCGGGCGTGGCGATCGTCCCGAGCGGCCCCACCGTGCGCACGGACGCCGCCACCAGGATCAATCAGTTCCCGCCGCGGTGAGGGGCTTGGCGCGCCGCGCCACGTAGAGCGCGATCGCGGCGGCGTTGGAGACGTTGAGGCTCTTGATTGCGCCCGGCGCGTCGAGGCGGGCGAGCCGATCGCAGGTCTCGCGGGTGAGTTGCCTCAGTCCCTTGCCCTCCGCCCCGAGCACAAGCGCGACCCCGCCCGAACCGAGCGCCGATTCGTCGAAGCTGGCGTCGCCCTCGGAATCGAGTCCGATCCGCAGGAAGCCGCGGTCGCCGAGCGTCTGCAGCGCCCGGGCGAGGTTCTGCACCAGCACGAGCGGCGCATGCTCGAGGCCGCCGCTCGCGGATTTCGCCAGCACGCCGGTCGCCTCGGGGCTGTGGCGCGCGGTCGTGACGATCGCGTCGACCGCGAAGGCGGCCGCGGTGCGCACGATCGCGCCGACATTGTGGGGGTCGGTGATCTGGTCCAGCACCAGCACCAAGCCGTCCTGCGGGATCGTCTCCAGCGTCGGGCCGTCGAGCGCCTCGGCTTCCAGGTAGAGGCCCTGGTGAACGGCGTCCGGCGTGAGGAGGCGGTCGATCACGCCGGGGCGCACGATCTCCGGCGTCACGCGGCCGAGCAGGCCGGCCTCCGTGAGCCGCGCGACCGCGTTCTCCGTCGCCAGCAGCCGGATCGGCTTGCGGCGCGGATTGGCCAGAGCCTCGGCGACGCTGTGATAGCCGTAGATCACCACCGGCCCCTCATGGTCGCGCGGGAAGCCGCGGGGGGCTTCGCGCCCGCCGCCCTGAGCGGGGCGCTTCTTCCAGCGCGGAGAGCCGGACCCGGATGGGCGCGGCGAACGGGGCGGGCGCATTCTACGGTCTCGAGGCATGAGGCGAGGGGGCGGCCGGCGTTCTGTCATGGCGCCGACGCCTTGGCAACGCGCGGCCGCGAACCCGCGCTTCCGGTTTTCCGGTTGACACCGGGGCGGGCCGAACCCTAAAGCACCGGCCGCGAAGGACGGCGACGGCGACGTCACGGCCTTCCGCTTCGGCCCGGTTCACCGCGCCGATGCGAGCGTGGAGGGGTGCCCGAGTGGTTAAAGGGGACGGACTGTAAATCCGTTGGCTTAGCCTACGTTGGTTCGAATCCAACCCCCTCCACCATCTCTCGCCTCCGCCCATCTCCCTCCGCTGAACTCCTCGCTTCAGGCCGGCTGGTCGCCGCGGTTGCGGGCTTTCGCCCTCGCGACGGCCGCTGCGGTGGAACGAAACCCGGCCCTCGTCATTTCGCCACAGGGGCGGTCACGTCCGCGCGCCCGGCGCCTCGACCAACGGTGCGCCGTGCCGCCCTGCGGAGGATGGCGAGGGGCTGATCGGCATGGGGAAGGACGAGGATCACACGGCGCTGCTCGCCCTGCGGGCGAGCGCTGCGCGTTACAAGCTGATTCTCGAAAGCTCCACCGAATTCGCGATCATCGCGGCCGACGGCGACCGCCGGATCACCGAATGGAACGCCGGGGCGGAGAAGATATTCCAGTGGCGTGAGGAGGAGGTGCTCGGCCGCAGCGCCGATCTGATCTTCACCGAAGAGGATCGGGCGAACGGCGCGGCGGCGCGCGAGGCCAGCACCGCCGACGCCACGGGCCGCGCCCTGGACGATCGTTGGCACCTCCGCAAGGACGGCACCCGACTGTGGGGCTCGGGGATGATGTTTCCGCTTCGCGACGGAAGCCGGGGTTATCTGAAAATTCTCTACGACCGCACCGAGCATCGGAACGCTGAGGAGCGGCAGAAACTTCTGCTCGGCGAGCTTCAGCACCGCGTCCGCAACATTCTCGCGGTGGTGAGGTCGCTCGCGAGGAGGACCATCGAGATGAGCCCGAACCTCCAGGAATTCGAACAGGCTTTCGACGGCCGTCTGGCGACGCTGGCCCGCACCCAGAACGTCCTCACCCGCTCGGGCGACGTCGCGCTCGAGCTCGGCGAGCTGATTCGCGACGAGCTCGCGGCGGTCGGCGCATCGGTCGGCGACCGGGTGAGCGTGCAGGGGCCGGACGTGAAGCTGCGTCGGCGCGCGGCGGAGGTCGTGGCGCTCGCCGCGCATGAGCTTGCGACCAACGCGCTCAAGCATGGCGCGTTGGCCGTGCCTGACGGCCGGCTGGACGTGCGATGGCGCCTCATCCCGAGCTCCGACGGGCCCCTGCTCTCGATGGAGTGGTGCGAGCGGGGCGTGTCGTTCCCGAGCGGCCCCCCGCCGGGCAGTGGTTTCGGCAGGGAGCTGATCGAGCAGGGGCTGCCCTACGAACTGGGCGCCGCCACCTCGCTGGAGTTCGACGTCGAGGGACTTCGGGCGACCATCCAGTTCCCCCTGGGCCACGGAGACGAGGGGGAGCAGGACGCGTGACGCCGACCCAGGATCTGCCTCTCGCCGGCTGGAAGGTTCTGATCGTGGAGGATCAGTTCCTGATCGCCTCCGACATGAAACGAATCGTGGCGGCGCTCGGCGGCGAAACGATCGGGCCGTGCCGCAGCGTCGATCAGGCGCGCGAACTGCTGGCCTCCTGCTCGCCGGACTTCGCGCTGCTCGACATCAACCTCGACGACAAGCCCGTCTTCGAGCTGGCTGAGGAGCTTTCGCGCCGCGGCGTGCCGTTCGTGTTCGCGAGCGGCTATGACGATTTCGCCATTCCGGAGCCGCATCGGCACGTGCCTCGTCTGGACAAGCCGCTGTCCCGCGCCGATCTGGAGCAGGCGGTGCTCCGCCTGAGGGCCGGCGTCTCGCCGCCCTAGAGCAGGAGGCCCCCGGCGAAGGCCCCAGAAGCCGGAGCGGAGCGCCTCGAACAGGCCCCCCTGGCGTTCGATCTCGCGGAACGTCCGCCAGCCGGCTTCGGCGAATTTGTCGGTCAGCAGTTCGATCGCTCCGGCGCCGGCGGCCGGGTCCGCGACGCGATAAGCGTTGCTCTCTTCGAGAATGATCGACTGCGCGTTGCGGGCGAGCCGCCGGCTGTCGGCGTCGGACGCCCCGAAGGCATGGGTGTAGGGCAGCACGACGATAGAGTCCGCCCCGCCGACGCCGGCCGCGAAGGCCGCGATCGTGGTGCGCACCATGTTCGTGTGGGCGTCCCGCTGGGTCATCATCCGGCGCGAGGTCTCGGCGTGGACGTGGACGGGCCCGGGCGCGAGACCCGCTTCCTCGCGCCAGCGCGCCCACAGCAGGCGGGCCGCGCGCAGCTTGGCGATCGAGGCGAATTGCTGGGCGTCGCAGGCGAAGGCGAACGCGATCTGTCCCGCCGCCGCCTCGAGCGTGAAGCCGTGATCGATCATCGCCCGCACGTGTTCCGTCGCCGACGCCAGCACGGTCGCGAGTTCCTGGATCTCGCTCGCGCCGGCGCAGTGCACGACCCGCGAGTCGGCGAGCACGACGGGGCTCGTGAAGCCACGCGCGCCGATGTCCTCGGCGACGCCCGCGAAGCGCCGGCGCATGTCGGGCCAGGCTCTGGCGAGCGCGCCGGTGCGGCTGAGGTCGCGCAGCAGGTCCACCCCGAACAGCGCCTTCACGGAGGCGGGCGCGAGGCCCCGCCGCTCCACGAGCGCCGCCAGCATGGCCGCCGCGATGCGGCCCTCATAGGGCGCGAGGTCGAGGTGGATCGGCGCGAGATCGAGCAGCACGCCGTCCAGCGTGCGGTCGAGATCGCTCAGGCTCTCGATCCGCAGCCCCTGGCCGATGCCCTGGCCCGCAAGCGTGAGGGACAGGCCGGTGGCGCCGTTGTGAAGGTCCTCGAGCGCCTGGGCGTTCGCCTGGGCCGGATCCGCCAGATCGATCCGCGTCATCGCGATCCAGGGCGCGCCCGCGGGTCGCCCAGCCACGGCCCGGGGAGCCGCGCGCGGCGCGATCGCGTCGACCGAGACGCCATCGATCGTGCGGTGCGAAAGCACCGAGTCGAGCGGGCGGCCCTTGAGCGCCGTTTCGGCGGCGCGGCGCCACTCTTCCTCGGTCGCTGCGAATTCGGCGGCGAAGTTGGTCGCCGTCATGATCGATTCCATCGTCATCCGGTTCTCGGCCTGAAGCGGCGGGGACCCTGCCACACAGGCCGTGCTCTCGCCATTACCGACAATGGAATTAGGGCGTTCGCAGCATGTGGCGCGGTCGTCCTCCGAGACACGCGCCGGGCGCTGTGCGCTGCAGCGAAAATCGGCCCGCGCGCCGGAAGGAAGGCCTAGAAGTGCACGCCCAGTCGGGCGCGGCTCGAATGGGTCGCCAGGTCGTCCCGGCGCCCATAGTCGTAGTTCACGCTGAGATTGACGCCCGGGGCGAGGTCGGTGCCGGCGCCGACGCCGCCGACCACGCCACGCCCGTTGGGACTGCCCACCGAGGCGAGACGCGCGCGGGCGCCGAAAGCGTCGGTCGACGACAGCGCTCCGGCCTTGAACGCGAGCACCTCCTCGGCGCCGATGAACGCCTCCAGCGCCAGTTCATGCCCCGGAGCGAGCCCGACCTTACGCGCCCCCGTCAGGCGGAACGAACCGATCGCGGCGCGGGCGGTCCGGGCGGCGAACGACCGCGGATTCTCCCCGCCGCGCTCCCGGTAGGCGCTCGAAGTGTTCGAATAGGCCGCCAGCCCGACCGTGGGCGTGATCCTGATGCGGTCGAAGGTCAGCGTCGCGCCGATCTGGCTGCCGGCGCGGAAGCCGTAGCCGAAGGCCGAGGCGCGGCTCCGCCCGTCTTCAGGGCCGCGATCCACCGACCAGAAGTCGAAGACGGACCCGCCGAACAGCATCTTGACGAAGACCGGTCCGCGGTTGAGCCGGCCGTAGATGTCGGCGTTCTGCGCGAAGGTCTTGGCGCTCAGGTCGCCGGAACTGACGTCGCCGAAGCCCGCGCTGGCGGCCGCACCGACGATCGTTCCGGACCCGATGTCGCGATCGACCCCGAGCCGCATGACCGAGGTCGATCCCCCCGAGCCGAGACGGCCGTCCCGCTCGGCTTGCCCGAAGGAGGCGGAGCCGTTCTCCCAGTAAACGGCGGCCTTCGGGATCGGCTGCTTGTCATCGGGCCGCGCCGCGTCGAGGCGGGCGAAGGCGGCGTCGGTCTCGGCATGCGCAAGGAAGGCGCCGCTCTCGGCCAGCGCCTGCGCGGAGCGCAGATCGTCGGCGCGCGCGGCGGAGGCGCAAGCCAGCGCCGCCATGCCGAGCGCGAGCCCGGCGCGTGATTTCAGCAAGTCCATAGCCGTCACTCGGAGCGACGCTGCCGACGGCCCGCACGGCGACGGCCAGCGTTCTTCGCAGGCGCAGTATGAACGAACGTTCAGGTTTCGCGATTCACACTGGTTCACGATGGCGAGAGAGGTATTCGGCTAAATACCTCTCCCGTCTTCCCGGCCGCCTGCGCAACAATCCCGGCCTGCCGCCGCGCTCCGCAGAGAAGCTTTCGCGATCAGCCGGCGAGCGCCGCAAGTATGCGGATCCAGGAGCGCGTGCCTTTTCGGAAGCTCTCCAGGTCATATTTCTCGTTCGGCGAGTGGATCCGATCGTCGTCGAGCGCGAAACCAACGAGCAGCGCGTCGAGGCCGAGCGTCCGCTTGAAGTCGCCGACGACAGGGATCGAGCCTCCGGAGCCGATCGTGACCGGCGCGACCCCCCACTCGGCTTCCAGCGCCGTCCGCGCCTTTGCGAGCGCCGGGCTGTCGAACGGCAGCTGGATCGCGCGCGAGCCCTTGTGGCCGGTGAACTCGACCTTGCAGTCGGCGGGCGTCCGTTCGCGCACGAAGGCGCGGAACGCCTGCCGGATCGCCGCCGGGTCCTGATCGCCGACCAGCCGGTAGGAGATCTTGGCCTGGGCCTCGGACGGGATGACGGTCTTCGCTCCCGCGCCGGTGTAGCCGCCCCACAGGCCGTTCACGTCACAGGTCGGGCGCGACTGGATCTGCTCGATCACCATGCGGTCCGCCTCGCCGGCCGGGACCGAGAGGCCGATCGGACCAAGGAACGTCTCCGCGTCGAGGCCGAGCCCGCGCCACTGTTCCCGCACCTCCTCCGGGATGTTCGGGACGCCCTCATAGAAGCCGGGCAGCGTCACGCGCCCCTGCTCGTCATGGAGGTCCGCCACGATGCGGGCGAGCACGTGGAGGGGGTTGCGCGCCGCCCCGCCATACATGCCCGAATGGAGGTCACGATCCGCGGCGCGGATCGTGACCTCCTCATAGAGCAGGCCGCGCAGCGAAGACGTGATCGCCGGCGCGCCCTCCGCCCACATCGTGGTGTCGCAGACCAGCGCCACGTCGGCCGACAGCTCCTCCCGCGCCTCCTCCAGGAAGCCCGGCAGATTGACCGATCCGGACTCCTCCTCGCCCTCGATCACCATCGTGACGCCGCAGGGCAGCGAGCCGGTGGCGGCCTTCCAGGCGCGGCACGCCTCGACGAAGGTCATCACCTGGCCTTTGTCGTCGCTCGCGCCGCGCGCCACGATGATCTGCCGGCCGGCCTTCGTGACGGCGATCCGCGGCTCGAACGGCGGCGTCTCCCACTTCTCCAGCGGGTCGACCGGCTGCACGTCGTAATGGCCGTAGAACAGGACGTTCGGCGCGTCGGGCCTCGGCTGCTTCGCGAGCACGATCGGGTGGCCCGGCGTTTCGCGCAGTTCGGCCGCGAAGCCCAGCGTGGCGAGATCGCGCCGCAGCCAGTCCGCAGCCTCGCGGCAGCCGTTGCGGTAGGCGGGATCGGTCGAGATCGAAGGGATCCGCAGCAGCGCGAACAGCCGCTCCAGGCTCCTGTCGAGGCTGTCGTCCGCGGCGGCGAGGGCGCGGTCGAGATCGGACATCGCTGTCGGCTCCTGTGGCGAAAGGCGCAAGGTCGCGGGGTATGGACGAAACCGGCCCGGATGTGGAGCCTAACCCGCGCGCCCCGGATCTACCGACGCATCAGGCTGCCCAGTACCCCGCGCACGACGGCCCGGCCGAGCGAGCCGCCGAGGCTGCCGGCGACCGACTTGCCGACGGAGGCCGCCACGTCGCCGGC
>NZ_JBJKEX010000661.1:0-734 GCF_045505405.1 Hansschlegelia beijingensis
CGTCGGCCTTCGCTCGGCGATCTCGCGCCATGGCCGTTCGGCCGCGAAGGCGGGACGCGGCGCGGAAGGCTGCGGCGCGTAGGCGAACGCGAAGACAATGAGTTCGGGCGGCGGCGCCGCGACATGGCTCAGGCAGGCGATCGTGCAGCACGCGGCGCGCTGAAGCTGCCCGTGGGTGTCCTGGTCCGCGGAGACCTCTCCGTTGAGACAGTGGACGCCGAAGGGATCGTTCGGCGCGGCGTGCGCCTGTCCGACCATGGCGAACGCGCCCAGCGCCGCCTGTGCGATCAGCACATAGGCGACGACCCAGACGCCGAGCAGCCGTGTGAAGGTGCGGACCCGATGCAAGGCCGATGTCTCCCCGGGCGCACCGATAGCATGTCTCCCGCAGGCCGCGCACGCGACCAAACGTCAGCCTTCAACGCCCGTCCCGAGGCCTCGGGCGTGGCGCCGGCGGGGCTGCGGCGGTAACACCGGGTGGGGATGATTCGGGGGGTGTTGATGCGGGTGCTGATCGTCGAGGACGACATGGTCGTGGCCGGATGCCTCAAGCCCGCGGTGGTCGAAGCAGGCCATCAGGTGGTCGGGCTCGCGGCGGACCGGGACTCGGCGATCGCCCTGCTGGGCTCGGCGCGGGTGCACCTCGCGCTGATCGATCTCGGCCTCGCCGACGGCCTCAGCGAACACATGCCGCGGACGATGAAGTCTATCTTCACGCCGGCTTGGCTGGCCTC
>NZ_JBJKEX010000662.1:0-732 GCF_045505405.1 Hansschlegelia beijingensis
GGTTCGATGAAACACGATCTGGACCGCGGCGCACTCAGCAGGGTTATCGCGGTAATCAACGGCAAAGGCGGAGTCTTCAAGACCAGTCTTGTAGCCAATGTAGGTGGACTCCTCGCGGAGGCTGGCTCACGCGTGCTCCTCGTGGATCTCGATCCCCAGGGCAACCTCGCGGAGGACCTGGGCTATTCCGAGCAAGGAGATGGCGGCAGGAGCTTGGCCGCCGCCCTCTGCTTCGGCGCCGAGCCGACCTTGCTGACGAGTATCAGACCCAACTTGGATGTCATCGCCGGCGGCCCTGAACTCGATGATGCGGCAGCATTTCTCGGGGCGAAAGCCCAGAAGGACCGCGATGCAGCCCACTTGGCCCTGGCAAAGATGCTTGCAGCCGTAGCGGGGGAGTACGATCTCGTCCTTCTTGATTGCCCGCCCGGCAACGAGCCTTTGCAGGCGGCGGCCGTCGCAGCTGCACGGTATGCGCTGGTGCCGCTGAAGACGGATATGTCCAGCCGTAAAGGTGTTGCTGCGGTGGCAGCACGCATGGACAGCGTGGTGGGGCTCAACCCCTCACTGGATCTCCTGGGTGTTGTCCTGGTGGGAACCGGAACCAACTCAAAACAGGTCCACAAGGTCACCCGCGATCACCTCATCGCCGACTTTGGCACCGACGAAGTGCTGTTCCCAATGACCATCCGTCACGCAGAAGCCACCGCCCAAGCCTGCAGGGAACGTGGG
>NZ_JBJKEX010000663.1:0-729 GCF_045505405.1 Hansschlegelia beijingensis
AGCGGGCCGAGGGCGAACTGCTTCTGCTTCGGACGGCCGCCCGGGGTGTCATACTCGGTCGAGCCGAACGCCGCGAGGCCGAGTTCCCACTTGCCGAAGGTCTTGGTCGCCTTCGCGCCGGTGACGCTCACGATCATCGGCCTGCAGATCGCGGCGGCGGCCGGCCTGCCGTCGCTCGAGAATCAGCGGCTGTCCTTCACCGGCTGCCCGGCGGCGGACTATCGGGCGCTTCGGCGGCTCCCGCCCGGGCTCGCGCTGAACACGATCGACACCGGCCCGTTCATCCTCGCCTTCTCGCCCCATGCGGTTGTCGGCGCGCCGTACCACCGGAACATCGATGGAATGTTGGCGGAGCTCGAGGCCTTCCAGGGCAGCGAGGAGACCGCGCGCGCGGTGGCGTTGTCGCGTCGCGCAGATTATGTCGTCGTCTGCACGGTGGACGCCGGCGTCAGGCCGAACGCGAAAGCGCATCCGGACGGGTTCTCGGCGATGCTGCTGTCGGGCGACACGCCGTCCTGGCTCCGGCCGGTCGACCTCGGACCTGAAGCGAAGCTGCGGGCTTTCGAGATCGTCGCCGGGCGCTGAACCGCTGAATGAAGGGTCAGATGCCGGATTCCGATTCGCCTTCCGCCAGACCTCAGCCCGGCCGCGGCGCCATCGCCATGCCAGTCGCCCCAGAGATACCCCCGTCAGGCATCATCGCACGCCGGGCCTTAGGAACGGGTGAAT
>NZ_JBJKEX010000664.1:0-720 GCF_045505405.1 Hansschlegelia beijingensis
GGCGGCGCGCCCAAACAGCTGCGCCTGCGCGATCCGCGCCGCCACGCCGCCGACATTGACGCCGACGCGCGCATAGCGCCCCACGCGGGCGGACAGACGGTTACGTTCGAGATCGCGATCGGAAGGCATGCGGGGAGTTACGTCGTGCGCGGCGCGCCGGATGCAAGAGCGGTGGAACGCCTCAGCCCGCCCGCTTTATCCGGATCAGCTGGAAGAACGGCGCGGGAAAGATCGGCTGGACGTCGACCACCGCCATATCGGGCGTGGTCGCGGCCCAGGCGCGCAGGCGCGAGACCTTGAAGTCGGTCGACCAGCCGACCTTCTTCACGAGCGGCGCGAGCGCGGTCTCGAGCTTCATGCGCAGGCCGCCCTCCGCTCCCATCTTGGACGCGACGATGATCTCCCCGCCCGGCCGCAGCACCCGGCGCATCTCGTCGAGCGCGCCTTCCGGGTCGGGCACCAGCGTGATGACGAACGGCACCGTCACGGCGTCGAACGAGGCGTCCGGCAGCCCGAGATTGCAGGCGTCCATGCACACGAGCCCCCGGACCTGCCCGAGGCCTTCGCTCACGACCTTCTCGCGCGCCTTGGCGAGCATGTGGGTCGAGAGGTCGACGCCCACCACGCGGGCGTGCGGCGGGTAGTAGCGCAGCACCAGCCCGGTGCCGACGCCCACCTCGAGGATGTCGGGGCCGCAGGCCGCCGCCGCGGCCGCAGCCT
>NZ_JBJKEX010000665.1:0-720 GCF_045505405.1 Hansschlegelia beijingensis
GCGGTCGGGGCGCCGATCGTCGGGGCCGGGCCTCACCGCACGTTCCGCCCGCCGCACGAGGGCGAGGCGGCACGGCTCGACGCGGGGGTCGACGGGACCTATAGGCCCGATCAGCAGATGTCCGACGGCGACGTCGTCTCCGGGCCCGGATGGTCCCTGAGGGCGGTCGCAACCCCGGGCCACACCGCGAACCATCTGGCGTTCGCGCTGCCGGAGGCGGGACTGCTGCTCTCGGGCGATCACGTGATGGGCTGGTCGACGACCATCGTCGCGCCGCCCGACGGCTCCATGGCCGCCTATATGGCGTCGCTCGAGAAGCTGCTGGAGAGGCCGGAGGAGCTTTATCTGCCCGGCCATGGCCCGGTGGTGCGCAACGCCCGCGGCTTCGTGCGCCAGCTCATCGGCCACCGCCGCATGCGCGAGGCCGCGATCCGCAGCCGGCTGGAGGAGGGCGCCCGCACGATCCCCGAACTGGTCGCGGAGCTCTACCGGGACCTCGATCCCCGGCTGAAGGGCGCGGCCGGGCTGTCCGTCTTCGCGCATCTCGAGGAGTTGGTCGCCCGCGGCGACGCGGCCACCGATGGCCCGCCAGGTCTCGCCGCGATCTACCGGCGCGCCGGCTGAGGCCGGTCAGGGCACGGCGTTCGCCGCCGCGGCGAGATCCGCCAGGAAGCTCTTGATGCGCGCCGCCCCCGCGCCGAAGTCGACGCCCCCGACCCG
>NZ_JBJKEX010000666.1:0-716 GCF_045505405.1 Hansschlegelia beijingensis
GCGCCTCGGGGTCGAGGTCGACGCCGCGCGTGAGGTCGGGCGGCCCGGGCCATCCGGCGTCCGCGAAGGTCGCGCCGCCAAACGCGCGCTCGCCCTCGTAGCGCGGGATCACGTGAAAATGCACGTCGGGATCGACCATCATGAGCATCAGGTAGTTGATGCGCTCATACCGCACGAACGCCTTGAGGACGCGCTCGATCTCCGCGACAGCCGCGCCGAGATCCACGAAGGCCTGCGGAGAGAGCTGGGAGAACGCCCCGGCAGGCTCGCGGCATATAAGGACGAGCGAGCCCAGCGCCAGCTGTTTGGGGCGGACCTGAATGGTCCACGCGCCCACCTCCGCGACCACGGAGGCGGGGTGGCCGAACTTCTCCATCGTCTTGTTGGCCATCTGGGGTCCTGTGACGATCGGCGCCGCCGCGCTGGAAAGGCCGGGAGTTTGTCGCTAAACGACACGCCCATAGTGTGGCCTGCGCAGGAACTGCAAGCACAAATGACGGATGCGACACGCCCGGCCTCGGCGCCGACCGCCCTTCTCGTCGGCGCCTCTGAGGTCCGCATCTGGGGAATGAGCGCCGCGGAGCGCCTCAGAAGGCAGCTGAAGCGCGTCGGGGTGACCGACGTGCGGGAGGCCGCGGAGGCCCCCGCCGGCGGCCGCGCGCTGCTGTTCAGGCTCGATCACGCCTACGAGCAGCGCCTGGTCGAGGCGCTGGCGG
>NZ_JBJKEX010000667.1:0-714 GCF_045505405.1 Hansschlegelia beijingensis
CATCCCCTCGGGCCCCGCGTACCAGCGGCCGCGGTCCTGCACCCACAGGCGCTTGGCGCGCCCGCCGGGCGTGAGCGGATACTCCACCTCGAACGGGACGCCGTGGCCGTGATCGGGGGCGCTGGCGCCGAACACCGCCTCGCGCCGGGTCGTCAGCGCGTCGGGATCGAACAGCGCGGCGAACCGGCTGGCGGAGTCGATCGGGGTCGTGGCCGCAAGCCCCAGAACCTCATGGGCCGCCGCCGTCCAGTCGAGCCGGTCGGTCTCGATGTCCCAGACATAGGCGGCCTGGCCGACCGCCGTCAGCAATTCCGCGATCGGCGAGCCGTCGCTGAGGCCGGGCTGAACCATCGTTCGGGCTTCCGCCATACCCGGGTTTCCGCGCATAGATGTGGAGGACGAATCAGGAGCCTAGACTCCACTCACAAACACTCTAGCTTCGTAAGCGAAGATGACCGCGCCGGGCGGTCACGATACTTGGTTAATAGCGGGTATTGCGCGCAAGCGATAGAAATTCCACGAGCGGGACAGCAGTGCGATGCTGATGTTGCCTCCGGTTCAAAGACCCGGCGCCGCGGAGCGGGGACGGGCAAGGCCCGAGAAGGCCAGGCGGGCGGAGGAGGCGGCCGGCTTCTCCAGGAAGGCGACGACGCGGTCGTGTTCGTCGACATGCATGACGCCGAAGGCGCTCGCTTCGCTGCGCGCCACCTCGAG
>NZ_JBJKEX010000668.1:0-710 GCF_045505405.1 Hansschlegelia beijingensis
GGAGCCTCCCGCGCTCACGCCGTCCGACTGGGCCTATGCGCGCGGCGCGCTCAGCATCGCCATGTCCGCCGACGCCACCAACGCCTCCGTGCCCTGGGCCAATCCCGATTCGGGCGCCTACGGGGCGTTCAGCGCCGCCGCCGGCGCGACGACCGAGAACGGCGCGACCTGCCGCGCGTTCTCGGCGAGCCACAGCGCCTCCGGGCACGAGCAGCGTCTCGAGGGCACGGCCTGCCGCACCGCCGCCGGCTACTGGGAAGCTGTGGCCATCCGCACGGCCGCGAGCCGCACGCTCTGAGGCGAGGAGACGGGGCGTGGACGCCCCGGCCGGGCCTGTTGCATTCATGTTACAGGCGCCCACATTGAGCACGAACCAAGCCGCGCGCTAGACTGTGCGCGGCTTTCTCGAACACACGGATTCCTCGACGCGATGCGCGATCCTTACGACGTGCTCGGCGTGCCGCGTTCGGCGAGCGCCGCCGAGATCAAAAAGGCCTACCGCAAGCTCGCCAAGACCTGGCACCCGGACCACAAGCCGGACGATCCGACGGCGCAGGAGCGGTTCGCCGAGATCGGCTCCGCCTATGATCTGCTGTCGGACGCCGGGAAGCGGGCCCAGTTCGACCGCGGCGAGATCGACGCCGAGGGCAAGCCGCGCTTCCAGGGCTTCGGAGGCGGGCAGGGCGGCCCCTGGGGCGGCGGCGCCGGCG
>NZ_JBJKEX010000669.1:0-705 GCF_045505405.1 Hansschlegelia beijingensis
CCCGCACCAGGGTGGCGTGCCCCCGCGCCGCCTGCACCGCCGGGCGCAGGACCGCAGCGGACGCATCGTCGGACGGCTCGACGGCGATCCACACGAGGCCGCCGCTCCAGTCGTAGAAATGTGATGCGATGATCGGGCGGAGCGTCGCGACCAGTTCGGCCGCGCGGCTCGGCGCGACCGATATCCGCCAGATCAGCCTGTCTTCCGGCCCCAGCAGCGGCGCGGCCTCGGCGATCTCCCGCCACAGCGCGCGCGAGGTCTGACGATCGAGCCGGTTCGTCGCGCCGCGATGGCCGAGCGCCGCCTCGAGGGCGCCGATCCGGTACCGCAGCTGGCTCTCGAAATTCTCGAGCCGCAGGCACGTGCAGGAGGGCGCGTCCTCGCGCGCCGGCAGATATGCCGCGCCCGTGACCTCGAACGGCGTGACCATGGCGGCGCAGAGCGCCGCGACGCCGGCCGCGTCGTCCAGCCCCTCCAGAACCAGGGTCGTCTCGCTCTCCGGGATCGGCAGCGTCTTGAAGGTCGCCTCGGTGACGACGCCGATCGTGCCGTGCGAGCCGGCCGCGAGCTTCACGATGTCATAGCCGGTGACGTTCTTCATCACGCGCCCGCCGGAGCGGATGGCCTCGCCTCGGCCGGTCACCATCCGGATGCCGACCAGCGCGTCGCGCGCCGCCCCGGCGATGACCCTGCGCGGGCCGGAGG
>NZ_JBJKEX010000067.1:0-12619 GCF_045505405.1 Hansschlegelia beijingensis
CGCTGCCCGAGATCGGCCGTCGCCGCGGTGTCGGCGGCCGCGGCGGAGAAGACCGTCCAGCAGGCCGCCGCCGCGACGAGCGCGGCCGAGACGAGACGGCGGATGGTGATCTGGGACATCTGGCGGCGCTTCGCAGAACGGGACTCTCTGCGCACTCCAATGCGAGGACCGTGCCGCGGGCGCCGTTCCAAGAGAATGAGGCGTCAGGCCAGGCGCGACGCCGGGACGGGACGTTCGCGGGCCCGGCAATATTCCGCCGGAGCCGGCAGATTCTGCCGGGTCGTTAACGGGCGGTTAAGCATGATGGCTTCAAGTGGCAGTCGAGCGGAAGGAACCGCTGCGGGGGCGGCAGGATGCGAATCGACGGTCTCGGTCGCGCGTTCTCGGGCGGCGGCGCCGCGCGGCAAACGTCGTCAGGCGGCTTCCGCCTCTCGGACTCCGCCGCGACGGAAACGGCGCGCCAGGCCCCGCCGACCCTCTCGGCCCAAGGGCTGGGCGCGCTGCTGGCGCTGCAGGCCGAGGAGGAGACGCCGCGCGAAAGGCGTCGACGGGCGGTGCGGCGAGGACGCGGCCTGCTGGACGCCCTCGATGGCCTGAGACTTGCTTTGGTGGAAGGGCGCGCGGATGCGCAGCTCCTGGCCGGGATGGCGCAGAACCTCGCGGGGCGATGCGGTCAGACGGGCGACGCGGCTCTGGACGACACCCTTTCCGCGATAGAGGTGCGCGTCCAGGTAGAGCTCGCAAAGCGCGGACTTTGACCTGAAATGCACGCACGGGTTTTTACGTACT
The DNA here is from genome assembly GCF_045505405.1 of Hansschlegelia beijingensis. Classification (GTDB taxonomy): domain Bacteria; phylum Pseudomonadota; class Alphaproteobacteria; order Rhizobiales; family Methylopilaceae; genus Methylopila; species Methylopila beijingensis_A. Next base: position 790 of record NZ_JBJKEX010000067.1, read on the forward strand.
CGAGAATAACTCATTTGTTCCAAAGGGTTGGTCGTTAACGGAAGCGATTGTCGGGCGGCCATCGGATGAGTATATTCCGCGCCGTCCGAGCTCCCCTGCGTGCGGTACCCAGAGGCATCCACATGAGCGTCGAGTTGGCAGACGACTATCGGCCTTCCGAGACCGAGCCGTTCATGAATGAGCGGCAACGCAGGTACTTCCGCGACAAGCTGCTCAACTGGCGCGAGGAGATCCTGCGCGAGAGCCGCGAGACGCTTGAGCACCTGCAGGACGAAAACCAGAACCATCCTGACCTCGTCGACCGGGCGTCGTCCGAGGCGGACCGGGCGATCGAGCTTCGCGCCCGCGACCGGCAGCGCAAGCTGATCGCAAAGATCGACGCGGCGCTGGCCCGGATCGAGGATGGCTCCTACGGCTATTGCGAGGAGACCGGCGAGCCGATCTCGCTCCGCCGCCTCGACGCCCGCCCGATCGCGACGCTGTCGATCGAGGCGCAGGAGCGCCACGAGCGCCGCGAGAAGGTCTATCGCGACGACTGAGCCGAGCGGCTCCGCCACCGCGGGTCGGCGGGCGGAGCCTTAAGTTCGCCCCGCGCAGGCGCCATATGCTGGCGCATGTTCCGCTTATTCGAATCGATCATCGATCCGACCGCGCCTCCGGAGCGGCCGGAGCCCCCGGCGCGGCTGCTCGGGTTCTACTGGCACTTCCTGCGGCAGGCCAAGGGCCTGTTCGGCGGCCTCCTGCTGGCGGGCCTGCTGCTCGGCCTCGCGGACGCCTCGGTGCCGTTCTTCGTGGGCCGCATCGTCGCGCTGGTGACCAACACGCCGCCGGAACGGCTGCTCGCGGAAGGCTGGCCGCTGATCGGCGGGCTTGTCGTCACGCTCCTGATCTTTCGACCCGCCGTGCTGTTCGGACGCGGACTGATCGCGAACCAGGCGATCGCCCCGGGGTTCTCGAACCTGGTCCGCTGGCAGTCGCACTACCACGTCGTCCGGCAGTCCTGGGGCTTCTTCCAGAACGACTTCGCCGGCCGGATCGCCAACAAGGTGATGCAGACCGGGCCGGCGCTGCGCGAGAGCATCGTCCAGACGGTCGAGGCGGTCTGGTACATCGCGGTCTACGGCGTGAGCGCGATGGTGTTGCTCGCCACCGCCGATCCCCGGCTGGCGATCCCGCTCGGCGTCTGGTTCGTGGGCTACGCGGCGCTGATCTGGCGCTTCGTGCCGCGCATGCGCGACCGCTCGCGCGCGGCCTCCGAGGCGCGCTCACAGCTGACCGGCCGGATCGTCGACACCTACACCAACATCCTGACCGTGAAGCTGTTCGCGCGCGCCCGCGCTGAAGACTCCTATGTGGGCGACGCGATGGACACGCTGATGGGGCGTTTTCAGCGGCAGTTCCGGCTGGTCACGACCTTCGCGGTCTCGCTCCAGATCCTCAACGCGATGCTGGTCTCCGCGATCACGATCTCCGCGATCGCACTGGCGTCGTCGCGCTCGATCGAGATCGGCGCCGTCGCCATGGCCATCCCGCTGTCGTGGCAGGTGGTCTCGATGTCCGGCTGGGTGGCCTTCCAGGTCTCGGCGATCTTCGAGAATGTCGGCGTCGTGCAGGAAGGGCTCGCGACCATAGCCCGGCCGCTGCTACTCGCCGACGACGCGAAGGCCCAGCCGATCGCGGTGCGCCACGGCGACGTGCGGTTCGAACGCGTGAGCTTCGGCTACGGGACGCCCCGCAAGATCATCGACGACCTCTCGCTCCACATCCGGCCCGGCGAGAAGATCGGGCTGGTCGGCCGCTCCGGCGCGGGCAAGTCGACGCTCGCGAACCTCCTGCTCAGGTTCTTCGATCCGGCCTCCGGCCGCATCCTGATCGACGGCGTGGACATCGCGCGGGCGACGCAGGAATCGCTGCGCGAGCAGATCTCCGTCGTGACGCAGGACACCTCGCTGCTGCACCGGTCGATTCGGGACAACATCGCCTATGGCCGCCCTGCCGCGACCCATGACGAGATCGTCGCCGCCGCCAAACGCGCCGAGGCGCACGACTTCATCCTCAGCCTCACCGACCTGCACGGCCGGACTGGCTATGACGCGCATGTCGGCGAGCGCGGCGTAAAGCTCTCCGGCGGGCAGCGCCAGAGGATCGCGATCGCGCGCGTCATCCTGAAGGACGCGCCGATCATCGTGCTCGACGAGGCCACCTCGGCGCTCGATTCAGAGGTCGAGGCCGCGATCCAGACGAGCCTCGACGCCGTCATGGCCGGCAAGACCGTCATCGCGGTCGCGCACCGGCTGTCGACGATCGCACGGATGGACCGGCTGGTGGTGCTGGACGAGGGCCGCATCGTCGAACAGGGCTCGCACGCCGAGCTGATCGCGCAGGACGGCCTCTACGCGGCGCTGTGGCGGCGGCAGTCGGGCGGCTTCCTCGACGACGGGCCTACCCAGGCGGCGGCCGAATAGGACGTCAGGCCGCCTCGGCGCACGGCCAACCCCCGAGCAGCTCTCATCAGTGCTCGGCAACGCTCTGCTAAGCATACCCCGCAAATGAAGTGAAAATCGTTGAACGCGACTTGAACCGCAGCGTTGGCGCGCTGGGAGGCCTCCATGTCCATGCGCGCCATGATCGATCCAGTCGAATCCCTCGCCATGAACCTTTTCCGCCGCGACCACCCGAACCGGCCGTGGTCGCTGAGCGTCGACCCGGACCCTGAAGCAGGGGCGTCCGCCGAGGAAAGGTCGCTCTACCGCTGCTTCGCGCGGGCGCAACTCGCCGAGCGCGCGGCCCGCCCGCGGCCCGCGAGCGTTCACGTCCTGCACGCGCAGTAGCGCAGCCTCAGCCGGCGATGCGGTCGAAGTCCGCGAGCGCGCGCGTCGCACGCCTTAGCCGCGCGAGCAGCTTCAGCCGGTTTGCGCGAAGCGCAGGATCGGGCGCGTTCACCGTCACCTGATCGAAGAACGCGTCGACCTCCGGCCGGAGCTTGGCGAGCGCCGCCGCCGCGAGCGCGAAATCCTCCTGGCGCACGGCCTCGGCGGCCGCCGGCGCGGCGAGATCGAGCGCCTTGGACAGGTCGATCTCGGCCTTCTCCGTCAGCAGAGCGCAGTCGACCTCGCCCTCGAAGGCGCCGGCGCCGTCCTTCTTCTCCTCGGCACGAAGAATGTTCGCGGCGCGCTTGTAGCCGGCGAGCAGGTTCTTGCCGTCGTCCGTCTCGAGCAGCTTCCCGAGCGCCTCGACCCGCCGGACGATCAGCACGAGGTCGTCGTTGACGGGCTTGTCCAGGCCGGCCGCAAGAGCGGCGTCCACGAGATCGTGCCGCGCGCCCTGCTCGCGGAGCTGGACCTTGAGGCGGTCTGCGAAGAAGGCCAGCAGATCCACCGCCACCTCGGCGCGCAGAACCGAGAGCAGCCGCAGCCGCAGCCCGTTATCCAGGATGATGCGCACGACGCCGAGCGCCGCTCGCCTGAGCGCGTAAGGGTCCTTGCTGCCCGTCGGCTTCTCGTCGATCGCCCAGAAGCCGACCAGCGTGTCGATCTTGTCGGCGAGCGCCACCGCGATCGACACCGGCCCGGTCGGGACGCGGTCGGAAGGGCCCTGCGGCCGATAGTGCTCCTCGAGCGCAGCCGCGACCTCGGGGTCGAGCCCCTCGGCCTCAGCGTAATAGCGGCCCATCAGGCCCTGCAGCTCGGGGAACTCGCCGACCATCTCGGTGACGAGATCGGCCTTGGCGAGCCGAGCCGCCTGCCCGGCCTTGTCAGGATCGGCGTCCACCAGCGGCGCAAGCTCGCGGGCAAGCCGCTCGATGCGCTCGACGCGCTCATGCTGCGTGCCGAGCTTTTCATGGAAGGTGATCGCCTTCAGCTTTTCCAGCCGGTCGGCGAGCGGCGTCTTCTTGTCGGTCTCCCAGAAGAACCGGGCGTCGGACAATCGGGCGCGCACCACGCGCTGGTTGCCGTGGATGATCGCCGCGCCGCCGTCCGCCGCCTCCAGATTGGCGACGAGGATGAAGCGGTTGGCGAGCCGGCCGTCGGCGCGGCGCAGCACGAAGCACTTCTGGTTCGCCCGGATGGTCGCGCGGATGACCTCCTCGGGGACTTCGAGGAACTCCTCCTCGAAGGCGCCCATCAGCACGACCGGCCACTCGACGAGGCCCGCGACCTCATCGACCAGCGCCTCGTCCTCGACCAGTTCGAGGTTCTGCGCCTGTGCGAGCGTGCGGGCGTCGGCGCGGATCATGTCGCGGCGCCGCTCGGCGTCGAGCACCACATGGGCCTTCTGCAGCGCGTCCACGTAATCGTCGAAGCGCCTCACCCGGATCTCTCCAGGGGCGTGGACGCGGTGTCCGCGGGTGACGTCGCCGGAGGCTATGCCGCCCACTTCGAAGCGAACGATCTCCGGCTCCTCCTGGGTCGAGCCGAACGTCGCGACGATCGAATGCAGCGGCCGCACCCAGCGCAGCGTTCCCGAGCCCCAGCGCATCGACTTCGGCCACGGGAAGCCGGCGATGATCCCCGGCATGATCTCGGCGATGACCTCCGCGGTCGCGCGGCCGGCCTTCACGCTGCGGGCGACATAGAAGTCGCCCTTCGGATCGGATTGCACGACCGCCTCGTCGATCGAGGCGAGGCCCGCCGCCTTCAGGAAGCCCTCGAGCGCCTTCTCGGGCGCGCCGACGCGCGGACCCTTGCGCTCCTCGCTGCGATCCGGCTGCCGCGCAGGCAGGCCCACGACGACCAGCGCCAGCCGGCGCGGCGTGGCGAAGGCCTTGGCGCCCTCATAGGTCAGGCCGCGCTCGACCAGCGCGTCGGTGACGAGCCGCCTGAGATCGTCCGCCGCCCGCGCCTGCATGCGCGCCGGGATCTCTTCGGAGAGAAGTTCGAGAAGAAAATCGGGCATCAGGCAGCCGCTCCGCCGGCTTCGGTCTTGAGCCAGGCGGCGCCGCAGGCCTTGGCGAGGTCGCGCACGCGCAGGATGTAGCTCTGGCGTTCCGTCACCGAGATCACGCCGCGGGCGTCCAGCAGGTTGAAGGCGTGGCTCGCCTTGATGGCCTGGTCATAGGCCGGCATCGCCATCAGCCGGCCGTCGGCCTCCCCGGCCTCGATCAGCGCCTTGCACTCCTGCTCGGCGTCCTGGAAGTGCCGCTTCAGCAGCTCGACGTCGGCGTTCTCGAAATTGAAGCGCGAATATTCCTGCTCGGCCTGCCGGAACACGTCGCCATAGGTGACCTTCTCGGCGCCTTCGCGGCCGTTGAAGTTGAGGTCGAAGCCGCGGTCGACGCCCTGGATATACATCGCGAGACGTTCGAGCCCGTAGGTCAGCTCGCCGGACACCGGGTTGCAGTCGACGCCCGCGACCTGCTGAAAGTAAGTGAACTGCGACACCTCCATGCCGTCGCACCAGCACTCCCAGCCGAGCCCCCAGGCGCCGAGGGTCGGGCTCTCCCAGTCGTCCTCGACGAAGCGCACGTCATGCACCGTCGGGTCGAGACCGATCGCCTTGAGGCTGTCGAGGTAGAGGTCCTGGAGGTTGGCCGGGCTCGGCTTCAGGATGACCTGGAACTGGTAATAGTGCTGGAACCGGTTCGGGTTCTCGCCATAGCGACCGTCCTTGGGCCGCCGCGAGGGCTGCACATAGGCCGCCTTCCAGGGCCGCGGCCCGAGCGCCCGCAAGGTGGTGGCGGGATGGAACGTCCCTGCCCCGACCTCCATGTCGTAGGGCTGCAGGATCACGCAGCCCTGCTCCGCCCAGAAGCGTTGCAGAGTCAGAATGAGCCCCTGGAAGGACTTCTTGGGGCTCATCGGGTCGTCGGTCATGAGGCGGTCGGGCGTCCGGTGCGAAGGCGCGCGGACGCTAGTGGGGGCGCCCCGGAGGGTCAAGGCGTGGCGCCTGAACGATCCCCTCCGGATGAACGCGACAATCGAGCATCCTCCTCCGAATGTTCGCGCAACAGCCGGAGAAGGCCTCCGTCGTCGCACTCCACCCCTTCGTCTCCCCTGAAGCGCGAATACTCGATGTGCCCGTCGGCGAAGACGTCGATCTCCACGCGCTCGCCGACCAGCGTCGCTGTGATCATCACGGTGTCGGAACGGTGCCGATCAATCCGATACGCGATGCGACTTCTATCCAGCAGATCGAGCAACTCGTAGAGTCGGTGCGTCAACGGACCCGCCATCAGCCCCTATTGCGGCCGCCATTCGCCGGTGGCGGGGTCGCGCCTCAGGGTCGGGCGCTGGGACCGCTCGGCGACCGACGACGCCGCTTCATTGCGGTCGAGCTCGCGGTTCACCCGCCGCCATTCGCGCTTCAGGGCCTTGGCGCCGAACACCGCTCCGGCGGCTGCGGCGGCGATCAGAAAGAAGGGCGGCATGGGCGCGGCTCCGGTCAGGGCCAAGGATGGCCTATCGACCATCATCCGTGATCTTGGCCGCCATGGGGCGGCGCGTCAAAGACCGAAGCGGCCCCACAGCGCACGCGCCTCCATCGCGGCGAGCGCTTCTTCCGCGAGCCCCATGCCGACACCCTCGCTGCGCCCGGAGAGCCGCTTCAGAAGCGACGTCTTCGGGGTGACGGACTTGAGTTCGACCTTGTCGCCCCAGCGCTCGCGCATGGTGGTGCGGATATCGCCGAGCCGGTCGACGAGGCCGAGGCCGAGCGCGGCCGCTCCGGACCAGAACGCTCCGGTGAACATGTCCGGATGATCGGACAGCGCCGCGCCGCGGCGCTCCTTCACGAGCGCGATGAAGTGTTCGTGCACCTCGCGCTGGAGATCCTTGAGCCGCTCGACGTCCTCCGCCTTCTCCGGCTGGAACGGGTCGAGGATCGCCTTGTTGCGTCCGGACGCATAGAGCCGTCGGTCGATGCCGAGCCGCTCGATCGCGCGGTCGAAACCGAACCCGGCGGAGACCACGCCGATCGATCCGACGATCGACGACGGGTCGGCGACGATCTCATCGGCCGCGCAGGCGATCATGTAGCCGCCCGAGGCCGCGACGTCCTCTACGAAGGCCGCGACGCCGAGCTCCTTTTCCCGGCTAAGCGCTCGGATGCGCTGGTGGATCAGATGCGACTGCACCGGCGATCCGCCGGGCGAGTTCACGATCAGCGCGACTTCCTTCGCGCCCGGCATGGAGAACGCCTTGTCGAGGGCCGCGGCGACGCCGGCCATGGTCACGTTCTGACGAAGCGGGCCGCCCATGCCGATCGCGCCATGCAGCCGGACGACCGGCACAACCGGTCTCCCGTCTCTGAGGCGTTCGGGAAGAACGGGCCCGGCGAGGCGGCGCAGTGTTGCGAAGGATGTGCTCATACGGCTGGATATAGGCCTAGGCCGCGCGTTCACAACGCCGCGCCGCGCGTGGATGAACGCCGACTGAATATCGGGATCATGATCGGTTCAGCGCCCGCGCCCCATTCATGGGACCAAGCCGGGCGCCGCCCGTCTCAGGGACAAAGCCGGCTGGCGGCTGGGCGCGCCCACAGTGGTTTTCGAGGAGGACATGATGGTTCGTAACTTTGTTCTCGCCGCAGCTCTCGCGGCCGGCGCTTTCGCGGTCGCTCCCGCGCCCGCCTCGGCCGGCGTTTACCTCGACGTCGGGGGTGGCCCCTATTACGGCCACCGCCACCACTATCGGCCCTACTACCGGCCCCACCGGCCGTACTACCGGCCGTATCGCGCCTACCGCTCCTACGGGCCGCGCTGCCGCACCGTCAGCCGCCGCTACTGGAACGGCTACCGCTACGTCGTCACGAACCGCCGCGTCTGCCGCTACTGAGGCCCGACCGATGAGGCGCCCCGAGGGGGCGCCTCCTACGGCTTCGGGCGATCCAGCGGGATCGCCGCGTCGCCCCTCGAAATAGAGTTCGGACTCGGGCTGGCGCGCCAGCCAGCGCGAGTCCGAACTCTATTTCGACTTCGCGGACTTCAACATGCTCAGGCTGGAGCCTGAGGGCTGTCACCTCGTGGCGGGCTTCGGCCGGATCGTGGATCTCGGCTGGCCGGAGATCCGCACCGAGACCGCGGGCGCGGAAGCGCTGCTCGCGGCCGAGGCCGGCGTGGTCGAGCACATGAACGAGGACCACGCCGACGCGACGCGCCTCTACGCCACCGCGCTGCTCGGCGCTCCGGACGGCCACTGGATGTTTCAGGGCGCCGATCCGCTCGGCTGCGAGCTGGGCCTCGACGGCCGCGCCCTCTACCTGCGCTTTCCACAGCCCGTCACGGGACCGGGCGAGGTTCGGCGCGCGCTCGTCGAGCTGGTGAGCGAGGCGCGTTCGCGCGCCCCCGAACGGTGAGCCAGCCGGCCCCGGCGCCCGGCCAAACGTGAAGGCGAGACTATCGGACGGTCACGTTGAGGTCGCTTTTAGCTGTTTGATGCCGCGCCTCGCGTGCTAGCGACGGCGCCCGTCAGGGCGACCTTCTCGAGCCAAGGAGAGACGCGTTGAGGCAGATCGGCGTTTGGAATCGCGACTTCGGCGCGGAAGCCTTTGGCTTCGAGGCGCTCGCGGGCGTGAACTGGAACCTCGGGCCTGCGGCGCTCGTCGAGCGGGCGGTCCGGCGCGGCGAAGGCGCGCTCGCTTCGAGCGGCGCGCTCGCGGTCGACACAGGCCCGCACACCGGGCGATCTCCCGAAGACAAGTTCATCGTGCGCGACGAGGCGACCGAGGACGCGGTCGACTGGAACGCGCACGCGAGCCTCACGGCGGAGCAGTTCGAGACGCTGCGCCAGGATTTCCTGGCCCACGCGCAGGGGCGCGAGCTGTTCGCCCAGGACCTCCATGTCGGCGCCGACCGCGAGCGCCGCCTGCCGGTGCGCACGTTCAGCGAATACGCCTGGCGCTCGATGGCGGTGCGGACGCTGCTGGTCGAGCCCGGCGCTGACGAACTCGCCGGCTTCGTGCCGGAACTGACGGTGCTGGACATGCCGTCCTTCCGCGCGGATCCGGAGCGGCATGGCGTGCGGTCCGCGACCGTGGTGGCGATCGACCTGACGCGGAGCATCGTGCTGGTCGGCGGCACGGCCTATGCGGGCGAGATCAAGCACGCGATCCTCACGGTGATGAACCACCTGCTGCCGGACCGCGGCGCGCTGCCCCTGCACGCGGCCGCTTCGGTCGGTCCCGATGGCGACGTCGCGCTGTTCGTAGGTCTTTCGGCGACCGGCAAGACGACGCTTGCGGCGGACCCGGCGCGCAGCCTCATCGGCGACGACGCGCTCGGCTGGAGCCCGGACGGCGTCTTCAACCTGGAAGCCGGTTGCTACGCCAAGGCGGCGGCGCTGTCGGCGGAGGCCGATCCGGGGCTGCGCGGCGCGGCCACCCGCTTCGGCGCCCTGCTGGAGAACGTGCCGCTCGATCCGGAGACGCGCGAGCCCGATCTCACGGCGCGCGCCCGGACCGAGAATGCGCGCTGCGCCTTCGGCCTAGCCTCGCTTCCAGGCGTCAGCGCGTCGGCCGTGGCCGGCCACCCCGCCAATCTCGTGCTGCTGACCTGCGACGTGCACGGGGTGATGCCCCCGATCGCCCGGCTGACGCCCGAGCAGGCCGTCTATCATTTCCTTTCGGGCTACACGTCGCGCGTCGCTGACGCCGAGAAGGGGGCGCGCGAGCCCGAGGCGACGTTCTCCGCCTGCTACGCCGCGCCCTTCATGCCGCGCCCCGCCGCGATCTATGGCGAGATGCTGCGCAGCCTGATCGTGGAGCACGACGTGAAGTGCTGGCTGGTCAACACCGGCTGGACCGCGGGCGCCTATGGCGTCGGCCGGCGCGTTCCGGTCGAGGCGACGCGCGCGCTCATCGCCGCGGCCTTCGACGGATCGCTCGACGAGGTCGAGACTTATACGGACAAGTTCTTCGGCTTCACCGTGCCGTACAGCGTTCCGGGCGTCGACACGATGCTCTTCCGCCCGCGCAAGGCCTGGGCCGACAAGCGGGTCTACATCGCCACCGCCCGCAAGGTGATGACGATGTTCCAGTCGAACTTCGCGGCCTTCGGCGACTCGGTCGATCCCGAAGTCGCCGCGGCCGGGCCGCACGAATATCGCGAGGCCGCGGAGTAGCCGGAGGGCGCCCACAGGGCGCCCGGGGCGATCTCACATCAGGGTCAGCACGGTGACCACCGCGAAGCACGGGATCAGAACGGCGAACGACCAGGCCATGTAGCCGAAGAAGCTCGGCATCTCGACGCCGCGGTTGCGGGCGATCGACAGCACCATGAAGTTCGGAGCGTTGCCGATATAGGTGAGCGCCCCCATGAACACTGCGCCGCCCGAGATCGCCGCCAGGGTCTTGGCCTTGACGGTCATCAGCTCCGCGGCGTCGCCGCCTGCGAGATTGAAGAACACCAGGTAGGTCGGAGCGTTGTCGAGCACGCTCGAGAGCAGGCCGGTCAGCCAGAAATAGACGGCGGGGCGGGGCGCGCCAGACTCGTCCGACACCAGAGCGACGAGCGGGGCGGCGGCGCCGTTCATGCCGGCCTTCAGGATCAGGAGGGCCGGGATCAGCGTCACGAAGATGCCGGCGAAAAGCTTGGCGACCTCGCGGATCGGCTCCCAGTCGAAGCCGTTGCGCTCCCGGTACTCGGCCGGCGTGATCTTCAGCGAGATCAGCGCGAGCACGATCAGAATGGCGTCGCGCGTCACCGCCTGCAGCGACACGTGCGTCCCGTAGACGTCGAACTCGATCCCGGGCTTCCAGAAGCCGCTCATCAGGATCGCCGCGACCGCGCAGGCGAGCAGCGGGATGTTGCGCAGGCCCGACACGCCGAGCGGGGAATCCGGCGACGGATCGGGCTTCGGCGAGAAACCCTCGCGGGCGTAGAACCAGCGGTCCAGCACATAGAACAGCGGCAGAAGGATCGCGATCAGGATCCCGGTCTCGGGCGCGAGATGCGTAGCCGTCCAGAAGAAATCGACGCCCTGGAGGAAGCCCAGGAACAGCGGCGGGTCGCCGAGCGGCGTCAGCGAGCCGCCGATGTTCGACACCAGGAAGATGAAGAACACCACCACATGGGCGTTGCGCCGGCGATGGTCGTTCGCCCGGATCAGCGGGCGGATCAGCACCATCGAGGCGCCGGTCGTCCCGATCACGCTCGCAAGCAGGGCGCCGACCGCCAGCAGCGCGGTGTTCACCGCCGGGCTGCCGTGGAGATTTCCCCGCACCAGGACGCCGCCCGAGATCGTGAACAGCGTGAACAGCAGCACGACGAACGGCACATACTCGGCGGCCGCGGCGTGGATCACCTCCGTGGCCGCCGGACCGACGCCATGGACGAAGCCGAACGGGATCAGCAGCAGAGCCGCCCAGAAGGCCGCCACCTTCCCGTAATGGTGGTGCCAGAAATGCGGGGCCGCGAGCGGCAGGATCGCGATCGAGCCGAGCAGCCCCACCAGAGGAGCGACCCAGGCGAGCGACAGCTCCTGCCCGTCGACATGGCCCGAGATCACCCGCCGCAGCATGGGATCAAGGGCGTACAGGACGGCCGCGAGCACGATCACGAAGGCCGCGAGTTGCGGAAGGAGCCGTCGCTCGGCGCGGCGCGTGGTCATGCGGACCTCGTCGGAAGACTCTGGTGGTTCAAGGCCCGGACGGCGGGGCGGCGCGCGCCAAGGCCGCGCGGCCCGGCGGACGATCGCAGAGCAATTCGCCCGCTCAGGGCTTCAGATCCATCGGAATCGCGCCCGGCGCGGCGGTGAGCGAGATCGTCACGCGGCGGTTGGCGGCGATCTGCGGCGCGTCCGGGAACATCGGCTCGCTCGAGGCCTTGCCCTGCACGGTGGCGAAGCGAGTGTCCGGGACGCCGCCGGCGGCGAGCAGCCCGCGGACGGCGCTCGCC
>NZ_JBJKEX010000670.1:0-693 GCF_045505405.1 Hansschlegelia beijingensis
GACGAGCCGGATCAGCGGCGTGTTCCCGATGGCGTCGACGACGCTCCCGCAGCGCGCGCATCGCGGCGTCGAGGCCGGCCTGGACCTTGGCGGCGTCCATGCCCGGCGGAATCGCCGGGTCCGAGAAGTCGACCATGTCGGGCTTCTCGCCGATGATGAGAACGCGCTTCGCTTCGGACATGAGATCGCCTCCCGCGCGCCGGCCGGCCCCGCGCCGCGCCGCAGCCCGCTGGAGGATAGCGCGCACAGGCCCAGCGTCATGGCCCTGTGCCCTCATGAGGGTCCGGGGGCGCCGCCGATCTAGTGCGCGGGACTGACCTCGACCGATCCCCGAGGGGCGTCGCCGAGCGTGGCCGAGACGGTCGCCCGCGCCGTCCGCGCAGCTCCGATCCGCGACAGCAGGATCACCGGCAGCAGCCCGACCGCGACGATGATCAGCGCCGCCACCGCTCCGTCCTCATAGGTTCCGCGCGCGGCCTCGCCGTAGAGATGCGTCGCCAGCGTCTCGAAATTGAGCGGACGGATCAGCAGCGTCGCCGGCAGCTCCTTCATGCAGTCCACGAAGACGAGCAGCGCGGCGGCGGCCAGCGCGCTCTTTGACAGCGGCAGGTGGATGCGCAGGAAGGCGCCACCCGCGCTCTGGCCGAGCGTGCGCGCGGCGCCGTCGACCGCCGCCGGGATGCGGGCGAGCCC
>NZ_JBJKEX010000671.1:0-692 GCF_045505405.1 Hansschlegelia beijingensis
CGCCAGCGCGTTGGCGTTGGCGAGCTGGTCGTTGTCGAGCGCATGCGGCAGCGGCACCAGGATGGACGGCCGCCCGATCACCGCGAGCTCCGCGACCGTCGAGGCGCCGGCGCGCGCGATGACGAGATGGGCGAGCGCCATCCGCGCGGGCATGTCGTCGAAGAAGGAGGCTAGCTCCGCCGACACGCCGGCCTCCGCGTAGGCCTTGCGGACGCCTTCGATGTCCTCGGGCCGCGCCTGCTGGGTCACGTGCAACTGGCCGCGAAGGTCGGACGGCAGCAGCCTCACGGCCTCCGGCACGACCTCGGACATGATCCGGGCGCCCTGGCTGCCGCCGAACACGAGAAGACGGATCGGCTGGCCTTCCATCGCCGGCTGGTAGCTGACCTCGCGCGCCGCCAGCACCTGCGGGCGCACGGGATTGCCGACATGGGTGGTCACGAGCCCCGCGGGAAGCTGCGCGACGCTCGGAAAGCCGGTGCCGATCGCGCTCGCGAGCCGCGCCAGCATCCGGTTGGCGCGTCCCATCACGGCGTTCTGCTCGTGCAGGACGACCGGTATGCCGAGCAGGCGCGCCGCGACCAGCGGCGGGAAGGTCGGATAGCCGCCGAAGCCCACCACGGCTGCGGGCCGCACGCGGCGCAGGATGCCGGATGTCGCCGAAACAGCTACGCCGTCTTCAGAGCGAGCTT
>NZ_JBJKEX010000672.1:0-688 GCF_045505405.1 Hansschlegelia beijingensis
GGCGGCGAGGGCCGCCGGCGCGATGAAGCACATCGTCGGGCGCCACGCGTAGAGCGCGGCGCCGAACGCGCAGCCGACCGCGAAGGTCACGACCGCGAAGGTCATCCGCTTCAGCCGGCCCTTGGCGAGCGCCCGCGCCTCGGGGCTCATTCCGCCATGCAGAAGCTCGCCCACGTCGATCATGATCTGGGTCGTGGTGCCGGTCATGATGGTGGTCGGCGGCAGCGCGGACATGTGGATGCGCTGGGCCGCGTTCTGGATCGCCATGGCGGCGACCAGGGCGCCCCCCATCATCAGCGCCCGCGGGGCGTCGCCGTCCGGAAACGGGGCGAGCTGCAGGGACAGCACGGCGGAGGCGATCAGCAGGACGAGCTCGAGCGCCAGCATGGCGCTCAGCCCCTGGATCCTCAACCGCGCGAACAGTTTCCCGAGCAGCGTGACGAGAGTGACCACCACGCAGAACAGCGGCAGCGCCAGCAGCTTGGCGAGCGCGCCGGAGGTTCCGAGCACGAGAGACGCCCCGAGCGTCACGAAGTTGCCCGTGACATGGGTGGTGAACAGGCCGTGCAAGGCGAGAAAGCCCGCGGTGTCGACGTAACCCGCGATCAGGCTGAGCAGGGCCGGCAAGGCAGGTCGCATGCGCACGCGCTCCGCGGGCGCGCCCAGCCCCCACCTATCCTACACATGC
>NZ_JBJKEX010000673.1:0-682 GCF_045505405.1 Hansschlegelia beijingensis
GCCCCCGCCGATCGACTGGACCAGCAGGCCGCCGGCGGCCGCGCCGGTGGTGGAGATCACGCCGTCGGAGGCGATCGTCGCGGAGGCCGTCCCGCCTTGTCCGCCGGAGCCGCCGTCGCTGCCGACGGTGATCGCGACGTTCTTGTTCGACCTGTCGGCGATCGAGAAGGCCTGGGTCGACCCGACGCCGGCGTCTCCGCCGCCGCCGCCGATCGACTGGACGATCGCGCCCGCCGCGTGGGCGCCGCCGGTCTCGATCACGCTCATCGCCGCGCCCCCGTCGCCCAGCGTGAACGAGGCGTCGGCGCCGTCTCCGCCCTTGCAGGTCGAGCCGCTGCGGCAACCGCCGACCGACAGGGTGACGGTCGCGCTCTCATTGCCGACCGTGCTCTCGGCGACCCGCTTCAGGCCGTAGCCGACGCTCGCGGCGAGCGACGAGGAATCGCCGCCATGGCCGCCGCCGCCGCCTATCGACTGGACCAGCGCTCCGTGGCTTCCCATGCCCGCCGTGCCGATCGTCGCGGCGCCGCCGAGCGCGAGCTTCGCGGACCCGCCGTTTCCGCCGTCGCCGCCGTTCCCGCCGACGCTGAGCGCGCTGCTGAAGGTGTAGGAGGTCGCGGCCGTCTCCTGGCCCGGGAGCGGAACCGCCACCGCGACGGCGTTGGCGGACGCGCCGGCCCCA
>NZ_JBJKEX010000674.1:0-681 GCF_045505405.1 Hansschlegelia beijingensis
CCGCGATCGAACTGGACCTCACGCCCCCGCCGGCCGCAGGCGCCGCGCAGACGCTCGACGCCGGCGGGGGCGTGAGATCCAGTTCGATCGCGGTGGTGCTCCTGAGGGAAGCGCCCTCGCCGGTGGGCGGCGAGACCGAAACCGCGATCGAACTGGACCTCACGCCCCCGCCGGCCGCAGGCGCCGCGCAGACGCTCGACGCCGGCGCAAACGAGACGCAGCCTCTCTCTCCGGAGAGCGCGGACGAGGCCAAGCCGCAGGAAGTCGAGCAGCTCGAAGAGCTCGAGGACGCGCCCCCGCCGGAGGATCAGCCCGTCACGGCTGAAGTCGCGCCCCCGGAGGGCGTGCAGGATACGCCTGTCGAGACGGTCGAGGAGGCTCAGCCGGTCGAGACCGACATGGTGGCGGCCGACGACGTGAAGACGCCTGACGAGGTCGAGGCCGCCGTCGCCCTGCCGCCGGAGCGCACCGTCGTCGCCCAGGAGGAGACGCCGGAGCCCCGGAAGCCGGAAGTGAAACCGGTCGCCAAGCGGGAGACCCCGAAGCCGGTCAAACGCAAGCCGACCGAGAAGCCCGTAGAACGGACCGCCGACAGGCCCAAGCCCGCCTCGGTGCCGACGCAGGCCGGCGGGGAGACGTTGATGCGCGAACTGCTCGCAGGATCGCTCGACGCCATCCTCG
>NZ_JBJKEX010000675.1:0-680 GCF_045505405.1 Hansschlegelia beijingensis
GGCCTATCACACGGCGGTGTTCATGGGCACCGACGTCGATCAGCCGAGGAACCTGGCGAAGTCCGTCACGGTGGGGGTCCAGTCGATCGGCGGGGGCGGCGGCGTGGGCTCCGGCGGCGGCCTCGACGTGAGCGGCTTCCTCGAGCGGGACGTCCTGCCCGGGGACCTGATCGAGAACTGCGGCTCGTCGCACTGCCTCGCCTCCAGGCTCGGTCTTGGCGGCACGGGCTCGTCGTCGGGCGCGGGCGGAACCGCGACCGCGGTCAATCACGGAACGATCGTAACCGCCGGCGGGGATGCGCCCGGCGTGCTGGTCCAGTCGATCGGCGGCGGCGCGGGCGGAACGGTGAACGTCACGCAGGGCGGCTCGATCGCCACCTCGGGCGACTATTCGCAGGGGCTCGTCGCGCAGAGCATCGGCGGCGGCGGCGGCCGCGGCGGCCTCGCCGTGGCCGGCATGGAGACGGATGGCGCTCTCTCGGGCAAGGCGAAGCTGACGCTGACGTCGAGGACGACGCTCGGACGGGCGGGCTCCACGATGTCCAACGGCGGCGACGTCCATGTGAACCTCGACGGCGGCGGCGTGCAGACCGGGGCGCAGAGCGGCCAGGGCTTCCAGGCGGTCGGCGTGCTGGGGCAGAGCATCGGCGGTGGCGGCGGCGTGGCGGCGGATGGCAGCG
>NZ_JBJKEX010000676.1:0-679 GCF_045505405.1 Hansschlegelia beijingensis
TGTCGCTCGGTGGATGCTTAACATCGACGCGCCCCCTTTCTGGCTAAAGAACATGCGCGACAAGTTTCCCGACTTTGAAGGAAAAGTCGACCGTTGGCAGATCATCCGCTTCGAATCCCCCTCTACCATCCGCATCGATGTCGGCGTCGCCAAAGCAGGCACCGGAGCGCCGGAGGGCGACCGCAGCCAGGGTGTCAACGGATACGTCATGAACACCATTTCACCTGAGACGGACAAGACCTGCCATTACTTTTGGGCCTTCATGCGGAACTACAGGCTGGACAGCCAGCTGATCACCACGCAACTGCGGGACGGGGTCTCCGGAGTCTTCAAGGAAGACGAAGACATGTTGGAGGCGCAGCAGGCAGCAATCGATGCAAACCCTGACTACGAGTTCTACAACCTCAACATCGACGCCGGGGGCATGTGGGTACGGCGCCTCATCGAACGCCAGCTCGCCGATGAAGGCCGCCTGGTACCCACCGTCTAGGCAAGCCGCACTCACATCACGGCCTCCAAAGAGATTCTGGAAGAAGAAAATGGCAGCAACAAACATCGAGGTGTGGCAATCAGCCGCTGTAGTCGACGCCGAAAACATAACCCCAGATATTCGGCGAATCGATCTAGCGCCCTCGGCACCCAAGAAGGCCGAACCAGGCTCCCACATCGACCTCATCCT
>NZ_JBJKEX010000677.1:0-676 GCF_045505405.1 Hansschlegelia beijingensis
CAGGCGGCAGGGTCGCCGCTGGAGCTTTAGTTGGTGGGCGAGTTAGTGCGCGCGGGGGACCTTGAACCTGGTGATGCGCGCGTCCTGTCCGTCCAGTTTCGCCCAGGACTTTTCGGTCTCAAGGACGGTGAGGGCGTTCGTGGGATACCTGGTGGCGGCGTCCATGTAGGCGTCGTGGTCGGAGTCGCGTGAGGCAAGGTGCATGGCAAGGTCCTGTACGCCGGGCAGGTGTGAGATCAGCATCAGCGTGGTGACTGTATCCGGAACGTGGTTGATGACGGTCAGCATCCGGAGCGCCGACGCAGCGTACAGCCCGTCCTCAAGCTTGGGCGTAGGCGCCTTGTCCCCCAGCACCGAACACACCCACGTGCAGGTCTGCCTGGTCCGCAGGGCACTGGAGTAGAGGATGAAGTCCGGCACGATGTTGTGCTTGAGCAGCCACCGGCCGGCAAGCGGCGCCTCGCGGTGGCCCCGTTCCTCCAGCGGACGCTCGTGGTCAGCCACCCCGCCCGGCCAGTCGGCCTTGGCATGCCGCATGATCACAAGCCGTCGAAGATGGTGCTCACTCATGGCCCAAGCCTAACGAACATGCCAAGAGCCGCGGAGGCACATGCCCCCGGGAGGCGGCTGAGGTAAATGCTAGATCGAGTATTCCGGAGCGGCCCAGACAACAACT
>NZ_JBJKEX010000678.1:0-671 GCF_045505405.1 Hansschlegelia beijingensis
TACAACTACGCCAAGCAGCTCAAGGCGCTACGCTTCAAAACACCACTCGAGGCTCTCAAAGCCCTCAGCGTCGAAAAGCCGGAGCTCTTCATTCGTCAGCCAAGCCATGACACGCTGGGACTAAACACCTAGGGAGGCGTAGGCAGCCCTTCGATCTTCGGCAGTTCGCGGGCGACAAGGTCCGTCGGCCGCGCGCCGACCTCCTGCCGCGCGAGCGCGACAGTGAGCTTCTGGGCGCCATCGGGCGACATCTGGCCCATGATCTCGGAGAGCCTGCGCGGGTTCATCAGCGACGCGACGTCGAGCAGCACCGCGGGGTCCAGCTTTTCGAAGATCCGCGCCGCTTCCTTGACCTTCATCGATTCGTACATCGTGACGAGGTTCTTGAGCCGCGCCTTTTCCTCGTCGGCGCGCTTGCGGTCCACGTCCGCGACCGATGTCTCGACCCGCTTGAGCTCTTCGAGGCGTTCCTCGAGGCGCCTTTCGGCGGCCTTCAGAAGATTCTCGCGCAGCTCGAGATCGGAGGCGCGGGAATCCAGCATCTCGCGGCGCTTCTGCAGCGCCTCCAGCAGAGCCTTCTGCGAGGAGGACTGCTCGCTCTCCCCTCCCCGCGGCTCGGCCTTGGCCGGCTGGGGCGCCGCAGCGGCCGGCGGCTGGCCGACCTCGGAGGC
>NZ_JBJKEX010000679.1:0-670 GCF_045505405.1 Hansschlegelia beijingensis
CCACCGCGCCTTCAAAAGGTGAACCTTCCGGTCCGAGTTCACCGGATGTTCACCCTTCAAGGCTGCCGCAGTTGTTCACCTTCCGTTCACTCCCGCAGAGTAACTTCTGCCGGTGAATGTTTCTGATCTGACTGAACCGGCAGGGAAGCAGGCAGCATACCTGCCCCAGTTGGCCGGCGCCGGCAGGGCTGCACCGCCGCGCACCCTTGTCCAGGTTTTTGAGGAAACGGCCCGGCAGTTCCCTGACGCTTCGGCCCTCGACGACGGCAGGGCGTCCCTCAGCTACGGAGACCTCCACGCCGCTTCCAAGGCGTATGCCCGGCGCCTGCACCGGAACGGGATCGGGGCCGGCGACAAAATCGGGATCCGCATCCCGTCGGGCACCAACGAATTGTATGTAGCCATCCTCGCCACACTGCTGGTGGGGGCAGCCTACGTTCCGGTGGACGCGGACGACCCCGAAGAGCGGGCGGCCCTGGTCTTCGAAGAGGCCGGGGTGGCAGCGGTCCTCCGCGCCGGTGAGATCATCACCGTCGCCGGCAGGAAGGGTCCTTTCCCGGCGCCCCGGCAACCCGGGGTTGAGGATGACGCCTGGGTCATTTTCACTTCGGGCTCCACGGGCAAACCCAAGGGCGTTGCGGTGACTCACCGGTCAGCCGCGGCCTTCGTT
>NZ_JBJKEX010000068.1:0-12543 GCF_045505405.1 Hansschlegelia beijingensis
AAGGACGACGACGTCCACATCCTGTCGCTGCAGGGGCCGCTCGCGCTCGACATCCTGAAGCCGCACGCCGACTTCGACCTCGCGACGCTCAAATACTTCGAGCACCGCCCCGCAAAGCTGTTCGGCAGGGAGGTCTCGATCGCGCGCGGCGGCTATTCGGCGGAGCGCGGCTACGAGGTGTTCTGCTCGGCCGCCGACGCGCCCTTCCTGTGGGACAGCATCATGGAGGCCGGCAAGCCCTACGGCGCCTGCGCGGCGTCCTGGGGCTGCCTCGACATCGTCCGGGTGGAGGGCGGCCTGCTGTTCTTCCCGTTCGACATGCCCAAAGGCGACGAGACCCCCTGGGAGGTCGGCGCGGAGTGGACGGTCGACCTCTCGAAGCCCGACTTCCACGGCAAGGAGGCGCTCGAGCGGCGCAAAAACGAGATCCGGGTCGCCAATGTGGGGCTCGAGATCGACGCCCATGAGGCGATCGAGCCGGGCGCCCGGATCATGAAGGACGGCGAGCAGGTCGGCACGGTGAACTCCACCACCTACAGCCGCCACCTGATGAAATCGATCGCGCTCGGCCATGTGAAGCCCGAACTGAAAGCCTGGGGCACCCCGCTCGAGATCGTCTCCGAACGCGGAACCTTCCCGGCCTACGTCGTCCGGACCCCGTTCTACGACCCGCACCGCATCAGAACACACCCCCTCGAAGAACGGACCTGAAAACCAGGGCTTCGAGAGCCTTCCCGGGGCGCGCCGCAGGGCGCGCCCACCCCGTTCGCGGCCCCTGCCGGGTCAATAGCCGACAAAGGCGGCATTGACGCCGGCCTCCGAAGGGAGAATCGTTCGCGTCCTATTGCGGCGCAGCATCGGAAGGACGTGTCGATGCCTCGGGACCGGAGAATCAGCGGCATCGGCGAGTTCGCCGGCGCTGTCGCCAGTTCGGATCTGGCCGACTGGGGCGGCTCCGCCGCCTCCATGCCGCTCTACTGGCTGTTCGAGGCCGCGCAGGCGTCGCTCGGTCCCGCCCGCGCCTTCGCCGACGCGGGCAAGCTCTACTTCAAGAATCCCGTGAACCCGCTCTCCCATACCGACTGGGGCCGCAAGGTCGGGGCGGTGTGCGAGGTGTTCGAGCGCGCCACGCGGCGTTACGGCAAGCCGGAATTCGGCATCGCCTCCACGCTGGTCCAGGGCGAGCGGGCCCCGGTGACCGAGGAGATCGTCTGGAGCCGGCCGTTCTGCAACCTCATCCACTTCCAGCGCGGCCTGCGGCCGGGGAGCCGCAAACAGCCGAAGCTGCTGATCGTCGCGCCGATGTCCGGCCACTACGCGACGCTGCTCCGCGGCACGGTCGAGGCGATGCTGCCCGATCATGACGTCTACCTCACCGACTGGACCGACGCCCGCCTCGTGCCGCTCACCGACGGCGCCTTCGACCTCGACGACTACATCGACTACCTGATCTCGATCTTCCGCTTCCTTCAGGGCGAGGCCCATGTGATGGCCGTCTGCCAGCCGGCGGTGCCGGTGCTGGCGGCGGTCGCCCGGATGGAGGCCGAGGAGGACCCGTTCACGCCGCGATCCATGGTCCTGATGGGAGGCCCGATCGACACGCGCGAGAACCCGACGGCCGTCAACGAGGTCGCGATCGAGCGCGGCACGGAGTGGTTCCGGCGCAACGTCGTCACCATGGTGCCGTGGCCGCATCCCGGCGCGATGCGACAGGTGTATCCGGGTTTCCTTCAACTCACCGGCTTCGTGAGCATGAATCTCGACCGACATCTCTCCGCACATCACGAGTTCTTCAACCACCTGATCGACGGCGACGGCGACTCGGCCGAAAAACATCGCGAGTTCTACGACGAATATCTCGCCGTGATGGACCTTACAGCCGAATTCTACCTGCAGACGGTCGACACGGTGTTCGTGCGTCAGGCGCTTCCGAAGGGCGCCATGACCCACCGCGGCAAACCGGTGGACTGCTCGAAGATCACGCGCTGCGCTCTGATGACCGTGGAAGGAGAGCGCGACGACATCTCCGGCGTCGGCCAGACCAAGGCCGCCCACAAGCTCTGCACGCGCCTGCCCGACGACAAGCGCGCCCATTACCTGCAGGACCGGGTCGGCCATTACGGCGTCTTCAACGGCTCACGTTTCCGGGCCGAGATCGCGCCGCGCATCCGCGACTTCATCAGTTCGCACGAGCCGAGAGCCCAGAGGCCGGCGTCGGGGCCCGGCGCGCGTCCGGTCGAGCGGGAGACCGCCTCTTCCGCAGGCGACGTTCCGGCGGGGACGTCGCTGGCGCGCGCGCGTGAGCCGCGGGCGACGAAGGCCCGGCGGCCGGCGGACGACCTGACCCAGATCGCCGGGGTCGGCCCGCGCATTCAGGAACTGCTCAACGAGGCGGGCATCTTCCACTTCTGGCAGCTCTCCCGCCTCACTCCTGAGGAGATCTCGGAGCTGGAGCAGCGCATCACGCCCCGCGGCCGCATCTTGCGCGACAAGTGGATCGAGCAGGCCGAGAGGCTCTCTCGCGCCTGATCGTCCCAGCCGCGAGGATGTTCGCCGCCGCTCAGGAGGTCGATCGCACGCGTCACGCGGAAAAAACTCCACCAAAGCGAGCAACGTTTCTCCTAAGGGCTTTCTAAGAGAGATGATCTTCTCCATATTCCCGCCGCGCCGTCCGTCACGTCAGGACTGAGCGTTCTTATTATTAGAGGAGATCTCCATGAGCTACCGCATTGCCGCTGCCTTCGCCGCCGTCCTGTTCGCCGTCGCGCCTGCTGCCGCCGCCAACACTGGCGCGGACGCCCTCAAGAGCATCAACAAGGATGGCGACGACACTCTCGAGATCGCTGAAGTCATCGACGCTGGCGTCAAGACCTTCCAGGCCATCAACCCGGATGGCGACACCACGCTCGAAAGCGGCGAGACCAAGGGGCGCATCACCGAAAAGGAATGGGCGCGGTTCAACACGGACGGCGACAAGACCCTCGAGATGGACGAATGGCTGAAGATCCTGCGCATGCATTTCAAGCGGGCCGACGCCAACAAGGACGGCAAGCTGACGGCCGTGGAGCTCGACTCCAAGGCGGGGCAGCGGGTCATCCTCATGATCATGAAGTGAGCCGACTGCGCTCGATCCTTCCGGCCCGCGCTCCGGCGCGGGCGCCCGCTTCGTGAAGCCCCTGATCCGGCGCGGCGGCTGGACCGCCGCGATCCGCCCGCTCGCCGACGGCGAGGCCGTCGCGGCGATCGGCGACGTGCACGGACAGGACGATCTGTTCGAGGCCCTTCTCGACGCCCTGTCGCCGGACCTCCGCGCGGCCCCGCGCGCGACCCTCGTGCAGCTGGGCGATCTCGTCGACCGAGGTCCCGGCTCGCTGGCCGCCCTGCGGCGCGCGAAGGCCGGCCTGCCCGGCGTCGAGAGCGTCACCCTCATGGGCAACCATGAGGACCGCATGCTGAGCGCGATCCTCACGGACGATCCCGAGGAGCACGCGATGTGGTTGGAGTTCGGCGCCGGCGAGACGCTCGCGGAGGCGGGCGTTTCGTTCGACCGGCCGGACTGGCGCGAGGTCTTCGCGAGCGCGCTCGGGCGCGACCTCATCGACTGGCTGACGCAGCTTCCGAAGCTGCACAGGGTCGGGGACCTGGCTTTCGTCCATGCCGGCCTCGACCCCGCGCTGCCGCTCTCCGAGCAATCGCCGCGGACCCTGATGTGGACCCGCCGGCCGTGGCTCGAAAGCCGGGGTCCTTATGACGCCGGCGTGGCGGTCATCCACGGCCACACGCCCCAGCCGCAGGTCGACCTGTCCCATCCGCACCGCGTCAACCTCGACACCGGCGCGTTCCGCACCGGGGCGCTGTCAGCGCTGCTGATCGTCGGGGACCGTATGCGCATCGTTCAGGCGGTCCGGCCCTAGGCGCTTGTCGCGCCCCGGAAAGCCGGTCATGACGGGCCTTCATCAAGGCTCGGAAGGCGCGGCTCTTGGACTTCGATCGTCCCCCGGAAAATCTGCTCACGGAGCATCATCTCAGGCTCGACACGCTGATCCGGCTGCGATGGCTCGCGGTGGCCGGCCAGAGCTGCGCGGTGTTCCTTATTCATATGGCGCTCGGCTTCCCGCTGCCGCTCGCCGCTTGCCTTGGGGTGATCGCGTGCTCGGGCGGACTGAACGTCGCTCTGCGGCTTCGCTATCCGATGACCCATCGGCTGGAGGGACCTGCCGCCGGCCTCCTGCTCGCCTATGACGTTCTGCAGCTCGCGGCCCTGCTGTTCCTGACGGGCGGCCTCGAAAATCCCTTCTGCGTCCTCTTCCTGGCGCCGGTGATGATCTCCGCAACGGCGCTCACGCCGCGGACGACGGCGGCCCTCGGCGCCCTGGTCGTGGCGCTCGCCACCTTGTTGGCCTTCGTGCACCTGCCCCTGCCCTGGCCTTCGCCGCACGCGGTCGAGCTACCGTTCCTCTATCTGGTCGGCCAGTGGGTCGCGCTCATGCTCGCGCTGGTGTTCATCGGCGTCTACGCGTGGCGGGTCGCCGAGGAAGGTCGCGAGCTCAGCCAGGCGCTTGCGGCGACCGAGCTCGTCCTCGCGCGGGAGCAGCACCTTTCCGCGCTCGACGGCCTTGCGGCGGCCGCAGCCCATGAGCTCGGCACTCCGCTTGCGACGATCGCGCTGGTCGCCAAGGAGCTGGAGCGCGCGCTCACCCCCGGCCCGCACGACGAGGACATGAAGCTGCTGCGCGAGCAGGTCGCGCGATGCCGCGAGATTCTCAAGACTCTGACCTCGCTCGACGAGGGGGACGCGCCGTTCGAGCGGATGGCGATGCGCCACATGCTCGAGGAGATCGTCGCCCCGCACCGGAATTTCGGCGTCGCGCTCGAGGTCGCCGCGCTCGGCGATCCCACGGCCGAGCCGGAGTGGCTGCGGAATCCGAGCGTGCTTTATGGCATCGGCAATATCGTCGAGAACGCCGTCGACTTCGCCCGCTCGCGCGTCACCGTCACGGCCCGGTGGGATTCGGAGCGCGTCGAGGTCGAGGTCGCCGACGATGGCCCCGGCTTCGCGCCGGAGATCATCGACCGCCTCGGAGAGCCTTACGTGTCGACGCGCGCCGCGGGCCGCGCGGCCCCCACGGAAGCCGGCGGCCTCGGGCTTGGCTTCTTCATCGCCAAGACGCTGCTGGAGCGTTCGGGAGCTCAGCTGAAGCTCAAAAACGCGCCCCCGCCGCTCACCGGCGCGCGCATCCGCATCACCTGGCCGCGGAGCCGGTTCGCCGCCCCTGCGCCCGAGGGCGGCGGCAAGGCGGCCAGCCTCTCCTTCCGCGCCGCCGCAACCTGAACGTTGACGCGACAGGCCGCTCTTGCTAGGTGACGCGCTCCCGCGGCCGCCCGGAAGGCGGCTGCTCTTCTGTTGTCAGGCGCGGCCCGCCTAACGCCGCCTCACGAGGATTTCCCGCTTATGGCCAACACGCCGTCGGCCAAGAAGGCCGTCCGCAAGATCGCTGCTCGCACCGCGGTCAACGGCGCGCGCAAGAGCCGCGTCCGCACCTTCCTGCGCAAGGTCGAAGAGGCGATCGCCGCCGGCCGGGCGGAGGACGCCAAGGCCGCGCTCGCGGTCGCCGAGCCGGAGCTGATGCGCGCCGCCCAGAAGGGCGTGTTCCACAAGAACACGGCCTCCAGGAAGGTGTCCCGCCTTTCGGCGCGAGTGCGCGCCCTCTCCTGATCGCGCTGCCGTCCGCAGTCAAAAGCCCGGCCCTCGGCCGGGCTTTTTGCTTTCCTGGTTTGCGCGTCACGCATGCCGCCGGAAGCGGCCCCGCCGCAGAATCCAGCTTGACTCACGGAAAGCCCTGAATCGCCGTCATGACGAGTCTGCGTCAGTTCTACGGGCAGAAAAACCCGATTTATATCAATGAGATAGAGCGTAGACGCGAAGGCGCGCCCGGAATCCGCCGACGGCGGGCGTCGGCGCCGCCGCGGCGGCCAAAGAATCTTCCGGCCTGGAGGTCGCCGGCGACGGTGGGCGGGAACCCCGCAAATTTGCTGGCTACGCAGAGCTTTGCACGGGTCCTTTTCCGCCGCGGTCCCGGATTGGAGCGACCGGATTCGGCCCGCGACGCGATTCGTTTACGAAGCCCCATTGCATCCCGATCGGGCTCTCGGGTATCTTCCCGTCAATGGGGGCCGACGAGATGATCGTTGATAATAAAGCGATATTCTGCAGTCGTTCTCGCTAAACATCCCGCGTTAGAGAAGCTTCCACTCCGCTCTTAGGGGCGAGGGTTGGTTCATCGCGCCGCGCGCTGAGCGGATGACGTTGGCGTAGACATGCGCTTCGGCGCGCGCGTGCGTTCTCCTGTGGTCTAGTCACGAATATGGGGCGCCGGATCTTCATCCGGCGATGGAATGTCTATGCCAGATCCCAAGACGCCATATGCCGGCGACGTCGCGCCCAAGGAGGCATGGGAAACGCTCGCGAGCGAGCCCGGCGCTGCGCTGGTCGACGTCCGCACGACGGCCGAATGGTCCTTCGTGGGGCTGCCGGATCTGTCGCCGCTCGGGAAGCGTCCGCTGCTGCGCGAATGGCAGAGCTACCCCTCCATGCAGGTCGACGGCGCCTTCGCGGACGATGTCGCCGCGGCGCTGAGCGAGGCCGGGGCGAGCCCCGACGCGCCTGTCTTCTTCCTCTGTCGCAGCGGAGCGCGCAGCCAGGCGGCCGCGGCCGCTCTGGCGGCGAGAGGCTGGACCCGCTGCTTCAACATCGTCGGAGGCTTTGAGGGGCCGCTCGACGGCAGCCGGCACAGGGGCGCGACGGCCGGCTGGAAGGCCGATGGTCTTCCCTGGGCCCAGTCCTGACGCCGCCGCCTGCCTCGCCAGTTTCGCCTTTTTTGAACGTCGCACGTCTCGGAGGGATCTTCATGCCCAGCTCGCAGCTCGCAGCCCATTCGAGGAACCTGGCCGCGCACGAGCTTGACGATGGATCAGAGCACGACGCCCTCTGGTCGGCCGTAAGCCGCCGGCTGCGCGCCGAGTATGGCGAGGACGTCTACACGAGCTGGTTCGTGCGTCTCGTCCTCGACCGGATCGACGGCGAGGTCGCCTACCTGACCGTGCCCACGCGCTTCCTGAAATCCTGGATCCAGTCGCATTACTCGGAGCGGATCGCCGCCGTGTTCGCCGAGGAGAATTCCGAGGTGCGCCGGGTCTCGATCGGCGTCAGGGTCGCGGCGCCCAAGCTGGTGACCGCCGGGCGGGACGTCGTCGTCGCGCCGGTTCCGGAGCTCGCGGAGATCCGTCCCGCCGTCGCGCTCCCGCAGCCTCCGCGGCCGGACGCCGCACGGATCGGCGGCTCGCCGCTCGACCGCCGGCTGACCTTCGACACCTTCCTGACCGGTCGCTCCAACGCGATGGCCTATGCGGCCGCGCGCCAGATCGCGGACGCCCGCCCCGGCGACCCGGTGACCTTCAACCCCTTGGTGATCCACGCAGCGGTCGGCCTCGGCAAGACGCATCTGCTGCAGGCGACCGCGCACGCCGCGGAGGCGACCGGCCGCCGCGTGACGTACCTGACCGCCGAGAAGTTCATGTTCGACTTCGTGGCGTCGCTCCGGGCGCAGACCGCCCTCGCCTTCAAGGAGCGGCTGCGCGCCATCGACCTGCTCATCATCGACGACCTGCAGTTCCTGCAGGGCAAGACGGTCCAGCAGGAGTTCGGCCACACCCTGAACTCGCTGCTCGATGGGCGGCAGCAGGTGATCGTCGCGGCCGACCGTGCGCCGTCGGAGCTTGAAGGCGTCGACGAGCGGCTGCGCTCGCGCCTCGCGGGCGGCCTCACCCTGGAGATGGGAGCGCTCGACGAGGAACTGCGGGCCAAGATCCTCAGGACCCGCGTCGAGGCCGCCAAGGCCGCTCACCCGCGGTTCGACGCGCCGGACGACGTGATCGCCTATGTCGCCCGGGTGGTGACGGCCAACGGCCGCGACCTCGACGGCGCGGTCAACCGCCTGCTCGCGCACAACACCCTGACCGGCGCGCCGATCACGGTCGAGATGGCCGAGACCGCCTTGCGCGACCTCGTGCGGCAGGTCGAGCCGAAGCGGGTCAAGATCGAAGAGATCCAGCGCATCGTCGCCCGTCATTATCAGGTGAGCCGCGCCGACATCCTGTCGTCGCGCCGCACGCAGACCGTCGTGCGGCCGCGGCAGGTGGCGATGTATCTGGCCAAGCAGCTGACGCTGCGCTCGCTGCCGGAGATCGGCCGGCGCTTCGGCGGTCGCGACCACACCACGGTTCTGCACGCGGTCCGCAAGATCGACGATCTGGTGAAGACCAACTCCGCGCTCTCCGAGGAGGTCGAGCTCCTGAAGCGCATGCTCCTCGAGTGACGCCGCGCCGGGATCATTCGGCGGGCTGAGCGGCCTCCCGCTCCTTGGCCTTGGCGCGCTCCGTCACGAAGCGGACGAGTTCGTAGCGCAGCGCGTCGGTGTCCGCGGCTCTGGTCCATGCCTTGACGTCGAGTTCGATCGGGTCGCCATAGCCGACCTTCTTGACGATCGGAGGCGGGCTGCTGAGCACGCGCTGGTTTTCGCTCAGGAAGGCCTGAACGTCCTGGATCGTGGCGTCCGCATCGCCGTTGCGGGCGGTCACCTTGGTCTCGACGAACCGGTTCGGGTATTTCGAGAAGTTCGTCATCGCGTTCCCCCACACGGAGCCGTTGGGGATCAGCACCTGCACGTTGTCGGCGGTTGAGAGCTCGGTGAAGAACAGGGTGAGGTCGCGCACCTCGCCGTTCTTGCCTCCGACCTCGATGTGGTCCCCCACCCGGAACGGCCGGAACAGCAGCAGCATCACGCCCGCCGCCATGTTGGAGAGCGTGCCCTGCAAGGCGAGCCCGATCGCCAGGGAGGCGGCGCCCAGCACCGCGATCAGGCTGGTGGCCTGGATGCCGATGACTTGCAGGATGGCGACCAGCGCGACCGCCAGAACCGCATAGCGCACCAGGCTCGACAGGAAGCCCGCGACGGTGACGTCCATATGCCTGGCCGCGAGCAGCAGACGGTGCGCTGTCCGCTCCGCCGCGCCCGCGAGCCAGATCCCCGCGATCGCCAGCAGGAGAGCGCCCAGCATGTTGGTGCCATAGCGGATCGCCAGGCTTGTCATCACCGCGAAGTCGACCGGGATGTCCGGCATGGGGTTCTCCTTTGCAGCGCACGCGACTCTCCGCCCCCAACGCTGAGCGACCGAGACGGTTCGGAGGGACCTCGCGAGGTAACGAGGAACCGCAGGTCGTTTCGCCGGCCAATCAACGCGGCTGTGGTCGCGGAACGGCTTGTCGACGGCTGCCGCCTCATGCAATGTCGCGCCCCCCGCGGAGCCTCTGTCCGTGGGACGGCCGGACCTTCTGGCGGCGGGCGGCCGGCCTCGATGGTCCTACGGAGAGCGGGACGAAAATGCGAGCGACCCTCGAGCGAGCGGCCCTCCTGAAGGCTCTCGCGCATGTCCACCGCGTCGTCGAACGGCGCAACACGATACCGATCCTGGCCAACGTGCTGCTGCGCGCGGGCGACGGCGGATTGAAGCTGCAGGCGACCGACCTCGACCTCGAGATCGTCGAGACCACGCCGGCGGAAGTGACGCAGCCCGGCGCCACGACCGTGCCGGCGCACACCTTCTACGACATCGTCCGCAAGCTGCCTGACGGCTCTCAGGTTTCGCTGGAGATGGGCGGGGAGCGCGGCACGCTGGTGATCCGCGCAGGACGCTCCCGGTTCACGCTTCAGACGCTGCCGGACAGTGATTTTCCCGATCTCGCCGCGGGCGAGCTTCCGGTGCGCTTCGAGATCGCCTCGGCCGATCTCCGCCGCCTGATCGACAAGACACAGTTCGCGATCTCGAACGAAGAGACCCGCTACTACCTCAACGGCATCTACCTTCATGTCGTCGAGCAGGGCGGCGTGAGCCTGCTGCGCGCGGTGGCGACCGACGGCCACCGGCTCGCGCGCGTCGAGATGCCGGCCCCCGCCGGGGCGAAGGGAATGCCCGGCGTCATCGTTCCTCGAAAGACGGTCGCCGAAGTCCAGCGCCTGCTCGAGGACCCTGAGGGCCAGGCTGTCGTCGAGCTCTCGCCGACCAAGATCCGCGTCTCGGTCGGCGATGTGGTGCTGACCTCCAAGCTGATCGACGGCACTTTCCCGGACTACAACCGGGTGATCCCGACAGGGAACGACAAGCGCCTGACCGTGGACCGGACGGAGTTCTCGAGCGCGGTCGACCGCGTCTCGACGATCTCCTCGGAGCGCGGTCGCGCGGTGAAGCTCTCGCTCGGCGAGGGCCGGCTGGTGCTCACCGTCACCAATCCCGACTCGGGCAACGCCACCGAGGAGATCGAGGTCGACTACGATTCAGACCCGATCGATATCGGCTTCAACTCCCGCTATCTGCTCGACATCGCCGGGCAGCTTGAGGGCGACACCGCGCTCATCCGGCTCGCCGACCCGGGTTCGCCTACGCTTGTTCAGGACCGCGACGACGCGCCCGCGCTCTATGTCCTGATGCCGATGAGGGTGTGACGGCGGACGAAGGCGGCCAGCGACCGCCCTCGGGCGGGACGCCTCGCGTCGCGGTCACACGGCTGCGGCTGACGAATTTTCGCTCCTATGCGGCGCTCGACCTCGCCTGCGGGGAGCGGTCGGTCGCGCTGGTGGGCCCGAACGGCGCCGGAAAGACGAACATCCTGGAGGCGCTGTCGCTGCTGGCCCCGGGGCGCGGCCTGCGGCGCGCGGGCAGCTGTCGCAGACGCGCAGCTCGATCGTCGGATAATGCGTCGACGGCCTGATGTGCCACCAGACGAAGCTGGCGTCCTCGACAATCCCCGCGCCGACCAGAAGGTCGATATAGCGCTGGTATTCCGCCTGCCCGCTGAAGATTTCCGGCACGCCCATCCGGGGCCACTGCGCGAACGCCGTCAGCCGGAACGCTCTGATCCCGGTGTCACGGCCCTGCCAGAACGGCGAGGAGACCGACAGGGCGAGCAGAACAGGGATGAACGGGATCAGCCGGTTCATGAGTTCGATGCGGCGGTCGGGCTCAGGCGCTTCGACGTGGATGTGCATCGCGCAGATCATCGCACGCTGCGCGATGATGCCGAACTCGGACTCGAGGCGCTTGTAGCGCTCCTTCTCGGTGGTCTCCTGCTCCCGGACGCGGGCCAGGGGGTGGGTGCCGGCTGCGAGCAGCAGGAGCCCGTTGTCCTGCGCGATCCCGGCTAGCTCGCGACGCATGCCGCGGAGGGCCGCGCAGGCTTCGTCGAAACTCGTCCCCGGCTCCGTCTGGACCTCGACCTGGCCCTTGAGCAGCTCGTGAGACGCCGGCTTCACGAACCGGCTCGCGGCCTCGTGGAACCTGTCGGCGGTGGCGCCGTCCGGGCTCCTGCCTGTGGCGGCGTCCGCCAGGAAGTATTCTTCTTCGATACCGAACCGGAACGCGTCGGCCATTCAGCGCTGCTCCATGCGCCGGGGCGGCGCGGACCTTCGAGACGAGATCCGCCCGCCGGGCGGCCGGCGGGCGGATGGAGGAGTTCAGCCGCCTCAGCGCTGGCGCAGAGGCCGGAGCGGGCGCGGGGTGTAGTAGCAGCGCCGGCCGACCCACTTGCCGCACCAGCGGCCCCGGCGATGGATGTGGCGGAGGCTGTAGTTCGAGCCGCGATGATACCTGTGAGCGCGCCTGTGCTTCTGGACACGCCGGTCCCGGCGATAGTCGACGAGCTGCAGCTGCCCGGAAAGGCGCTCGGCGCCGGCGCCTGGCTGGCTCGCCGGGGAGCTCGGGACGACGACGCGCGCCGGCTCTGCGGCGCTCGCCGGCTCATAGGCCAGCCCCGCCAGCAGCGCGGCCGCGAGGGTCAAAACAGCAGTTCTTCTCAAGACCAGCCTCCCGTGATGTTTCGTCGAAGAAGATCCAGGGATTAGCTATCGCGGCGATGCTCGCCGGCTAGCTCCGCTCCAGCCGCCGGCCAGGCGAGATCCGCAAAGCGTTAATCGTCGATCCACGGCGGTTCGCACGGCGGACCCGCCCCGGGCGCAAAACGCCGCGGCCCGGTCGCCTCGCGCGACGCGGGACCATATGTGCCGGACCCGCCCTGTCGCCGGGGCGCGCCTGCGCCGCCGTCTGGAGACACCGTCCGCATGACCGCACTGAACCCGACCCTGGCCCGCGTGGACCCGCCAGCCGAACCGCTCGGCGCGTTCAGCCTGCTGCGGACGGCGGTTCGCAACCCGATCGAGATCTGGCCGCAGGCGGTGTATCGGGAGCCGGTCTATCGTCGCCGCTTCGCGGGCCGGGACGTCGTCTTCTTCTGCGATCCGGACATGATCCGCGAGACGCTGGTCGACCAGGCGGACGCCTTCGAGAAGGCGGAGCCGATGCGCCGCGCGTTGCGGCCTGCGCTTGGCGACGCCCTGCTCACCGCCGAGGGCGCCGACTGGCGCTTCGTCAGATCATAGGTCTTGAGCATTCCGGTTCGGCGGCTGACCACCAGGTCGCCTGCGAAGAACCCGA
>NZ_JBJKEX010000680.1:0-669 GCF_045505405.1 Hansschlegelia beijingensis
GTCCGTGCTGCGCGCCGGCGCGCAGCACGGACCGGCGGCTGGCGCCGGTCGTCAGAAGGGTCTTCACGCGGTCGGTCATCGTGGTCGGCTCCGTGAAGGCGCGCGCGCGCCGGCTCTGGCGGATCGCCCCGAAGGGCGGAAAAACGAAAAAAGCCGCTGACGAGATGCGCTGTGGCGCAGTCGTTCAGCGGCGTCGCTGGCGGCCCATCGTTGGGCGGAGAGGTCCAAGGCGTCAGCGGCGACGCGAACCTGCGTGACTACTCATTCAAGCGGCGTGCCAACCGGCCGACCGGGAGCGAGGACGAGGGTCAGAGGCGTTTGGCGACGCAAAGCAAATCAGCGACGGCATCGCGGCCGCCTCTCAGCGCAGCACGCTCCGGCAATCGGTGCGCGAAAATTGTGCGATGCACCCGAACGGGCGCCGGGTCAGCCGGTGAACAGGCCCAGCGGATCGGAAACCTCGGGCGCGGCCGAGGCACCCATGGCGGCGTCATAGAGGTCAGGGCGGTAGACGGCTTCCGCGTCGCTCACCTGCCCCTCGGGCGCCTGCCCCCAGCGGGTCATCTCGCCGTAGAGCCAGCGCGCATGGCGCAGGTCGGGCCGCATGGCGCCGCCGCGCGCGAAGACGAGGTAGTCCGGCTCCTCCCGCTCCGCCCCGCCCGGGCCCGT
>NZ_JBJKEX010000681.1:0-669 GCF_045505405.1 Hansschlegelia beijingensis
GCTGCTCCACGGAGTCAGACGGAAAAACCGACACTCAAGCCCCTGGCTAAAGAGAGTCGCGGACGCCGGTTTGACAAGTGATGAGTTAGCCGGTAAGTTTGTGAAGTTGCTCCGGAGCGATTCATGGCCTGTGAAGTGGTTGTGGTGGTGCCGGGTGTGTCTGTTGTTTGAGAACTCAATAGTGTGCCAAGTTTGTTGATACCAATTGTTTTAGTGATTGGTTGAATTGACCGGGCTGTCCGCCCCTGTGGGTGGTCTGGTTTTTACAGCTGGTTTCAAATTTTGCAGTGTGGTGGCCGCGTTTTCCCGTGGTGCCATGTTGTGTTTCGTTTTTGTTTTACTTCAACGGAGAGTTTGATCCTGGCTCAGGATGAACGCTGGCGGCGTGCTTAACACATGCAAGTCGAACGATGATGGGAGCTTGCTCCTGGATTAGTGGCGAACGGGTGAGTAACACGTGAGTAACCTGCCCTTAACTCTGGGATAAGCCTGGGAAACTGGGTCTAATACCGGATATGACTCCTCATCGCATGGTGGGGGGTGGAAAGCTTTATTGTGGTTTTGGATGGACTCGCGGCCTATCAGCTTGTTGGTGAGGTAATG
Organism: Hansschlegelia beijingensis; assembly: GCF_045505405.1. GTDB lineage: Bacteria > Pseudomonadota > Alphaproteobacteria > Rhizobiales > Methylopilaceae > Methylopila > Methylopila beijingensis_A. The sequence continues at coordinate 604 of NZ_JBJKEX010000681.1, forward strand.
GCTTACCAAGGCGACGACGGGTAGCCGGCCTGAGAGGGTGACCGGCCACACTGGGACTGAGACACG
>NZ_JBJKEX010000682.1:0-665 GCF_045505405.1 Hansschlegelia beijingensis
GCTTCGCCTGGGTGATGGGCTATGGCGCGCTCGCCCGGCTGGTCGCGCGGCGGCGCGCCATAGCCCATCACCCAGGCGAAGCGCACCACGACCACCACGACGAACACCGCGAGCGCGAACAGCGCCGCCTCCCAGAGCTCGTTCGCCGGCAGCCGGCTGACGATCTCCCGGCTTTGGAGCCCCATCAGCAGGAAGGCGGTGACGTTCAGCAGGAAGACCACCGCCTCCCACACCGAGTAGGAGCGCACCCGGTCGCGCGGCGAATGCCGCTCCGGCGCGCCGCGCGCGACCATCATGGCGAACGCGACCACCGCCAGGATCGGCGACAGCCCGGCCCTTTCGGCCACGATCCAGACCCCGAAGGTGCTGACGAACTCGAACAGGGTGCCGCCGAGCGTGCCGGCCAGCAGTGGCAGGATGCCGACATAGGCCGCGCCCGCCAGCGCGCCGCCGATGACGCCGCCGACCGGCGCGAGCAGCAGCCAGGGCGCGAGCCCCGCGAGCCCTTCCCCGGTCGTCGCCATCGCCACCGCGGCGCTGAAGATGAGCAGCGCCGCGGCGTCGTTCAGCAGGCTCTCGCCCTGCAGCACGAGAGCGGTGGTGCGCGGCAGGTTGACCTGCCGGAGGATGGTGGTGGCCGCCGCGGCGTCGGGCGGCGCGACGAT
>NZ_JBJKEX010000683.1:0-663 GCF_045505405.1 Hansschlegelia beijingensis
CCCCGGCTCGCCGCGCGCGGCGGCCGAGCAGGCCGCCCGGCGGACTGGGTTGCGGCTCGTCGGTCCCGGATGCCTCGGCGTACAGAGTCCCTATGTCCGCCTGAACGTCAGCATCGCTCCGGAGGCGCGGGCGGGCGACCTCGCCCTGCTTTCCCAGTCAGGCGCCGTGATGGCCTCGACGATCGAGTGGGCGAGCGCGCGCGGCATCGGCTTCTCGGGAGTGGTCTCGCTTGGCGACATGGCCGACGTCGATGTCGGCGACCTTCTCGACCACTTCGCGCTCGACCGGCGCACCCACGCGATCCTGCTCTACCTGAACGCCGTCACCGACGCGCCGCGCTTCCTGTCGGCCGCCCGCGCGGCCGCCCGCATCAAGCCGGTCGTGGTCGTGAAGGGCGGCCGGCGCGAACCGGAGGGCCGGCCCTGGTCGTCCTATGCGGCGAGCTTCGCCACGTCGGACGCCGTGCATGAGGCGGCGTTCCGGCGGGCCGGATTGCTGAGGGTGGCGGATCTTTCCGAGCTGTTCTCCGCCGCCGAAACGCTCGCGCATGTCGCGCCGCTGATCGGCAAGCGCATCGCGATCGTGGCCAACGGCGCGGCGCTCGGGACGCTCGCGGCTGATCGGCTGGCGGAGCTCGGCGGCGTGGCGGCCCGTTTCTCGGC
>NZ_JBJKEX010000684.1:0-661 GCF_045505405.1 Hansschlegelia beijingensis
CCGCTGGTCGCGCGGCTTCGCGGCCTCGCCCAGTCGCCGGAGGCCCGCAGGATCGAGTTCGCCCGGCCCGGCAGCGCCGCGATCGCCGGCCTCGTCGAAGCGCTTCGCCACGCAGGCGGGGAGAACGACGCCGTGCCGAAGCTCTATGCGCAGTCGATCGTGCTGATGATCGCCGCGCGGTTGCTGAGCGACGATCGGCGCAGCGAAGGGGGCGACAGGCGCAGCGTCTGCCCGCTGCCCAAGTGGCGGCTGAAACGGGTCGACGCCTATGTGGACGCTCATTTCGGCCGACGCGTCACCCTGGAGGAGCTCGCCGCCGTCGCCGGCCTCAGCCCCATGTATTTCGCGGCGCAGTTCCGGGCTGCGCGCGGGATGTCCCCGCATGATTACCTCCTGGCGCGCCGGATCGAGCACACCAAGGAACGGATGAGCACCAGCGCGGATCGGCTGATCGAGATCGCGCTGGAGGCCGGGTTCCAGACGCAGGCCCATTTCACGACCGTGTTCAGGCGCCTGACAGGCACGACGCCCCGCCGCTGGCGCGATAAGGAAGCGCTTCGCCGCCGCGCCGCCTGAACGCGCCAGCGGCGGGGCGCTCATTGTGGCATGCCAGACGGTGAGGTTGAACCGACGCCCTGGCATGGCTGTCCTGCGCCTGGAA
>NZ_JBJKEX010000685.1:0-659 GCF_045505405.1 Hansschlegelia beijingensis
CGCCCGGCGCCGGCCGCGCCGGCCACGACGGGCTCGACCGAGATGCCTGCCGGCAAGCTGATGGCCGTGCAGCGCGCGCTCGCCCGCATCGGCTACGGCCCGGTGACGATCGACGGCAAGATGGGCGCCGAAACCCGCAACGCGATCCGCAGCTTCGAGCGCGACCACAAGATGCCCGAAACCGGGGAGCCGTCTCCCCAGGTGCTGCGGGCCCTGCAGGCGATGACCGGCGCGCAGCTCCAGTGACGCGGCGCGGCTGATGTCGTCCCGCCTGACCTCCGACTTCTGGGTGTCCGCCTATGTGCGGCGCTGTCACCTCGAGGGCGGCTTCGCGCTCGTCCGCCGGCGGGGCGCCAAGGAAGCCGGCGCGATCTTTCTCGTGATCGACCGGCTCGATGGCGGCAACGACCTCTATGCGCCTGCTCCCCAGAGTGAGGCCGAGGATACGGGCGGGCGGTCGTTCGAGCGCGTGCTCGAAGCCGTCGACGGGCTGACCATCGAGGAGCGGCTCGCGCGCGAACTGCGCTTCGATTCCGATATCTGGATCGTCGCGGTCGAGGACCGGCAGGGCCGGGCTTTCCTCGACGAGAACTGAGCGTCAGCCGCGCTGGCGCGCGGCGACGTCGCCCGCCCGCGAGAAGGTGCGGCGGGCGCGGGGC
>NZ_JBJKEX010000686.1:0-657 GCF_045505405.1 Hansschlegelia beijingensis
GCTGAAGATCGAGGGCCGCAACGACGGTCGCGGCAACCCCTATTTCTGGATCGTCTCCCTTCTCGCTCTGCAGCACCGTCATGGCCGCCGCCGCGACCCGCGCCTGCATCAGCTCGAGCGCGTCGAGCTGCGCGACGATGGCGTCCTCCGCCCGGTCGATCGCCGCCCGCCGCTCGTCCAGCACCCTTTGGCCGATCCTCCGGAGCGCCCTGTCGCGCGACCCCGCGGCCACAACCGCCGCAGCCTCCACCTCCTCCACCCGAAGCCTGCGCCGCCGCCACCCCCAGCTCTTCACCCGCCGATAGAAGGTGTTGGTCCCGATCCCGAGAATCCTGGCGATGTCATGCGGCGAGAGATCGGTCTCCTCATAGAGGGTCCGAGCGTGGGCGATCTCGTCGGCGGAATGGGCGCGGAAGGCGGGCATGGGGCGAGGTCCGCGTTGACGAAGCCGACGGAGGATAGCACCCGATCGGCTGCGCGTCTGCGCTTATTTTCCTATCCTATTGGCACGGAGCCTCAGCCGCTTTGCGCCGATTCCGTTGAAAAACTCGGCCGTTGAAGCGGGGCTCCGTCGCTGATTCACTCCGTCATGCGGGCGGAGGGCGGCGGCGATGATGGGTGAACGGCAGGTCGACCAGGCGGCGCTGTTTTACGAGT
>NZ_JBJKEX010000687.1:0-653 GCF_045505405.1 Hansschlegelia beijingensis
GCCCGCTCGCGCGCGGGATCGCGTCCCAGCACCCGGACGTTCCCCGCCTGCGGGCGGAGACGGCCGCAGGCGAGGCCGATCGCGGTGCTCTTGCCGGCTCCATTGTGGCCGATCAGCGCGCAGACTTCCCCGGCCTCCACGACGAGCCCGATCCGGTCGACGCCGCGCCGCGAGCCATAGGCGTAGCTCACGCCGTCGAGGCGCAGCGGAAGTTGCTCGGTCATCGATCTTGCGCCTCTCGCATATGCCGGACCCTATACGCAGCCCGGTCCACTTTGGACCCGCCACCCTCTCTCAGGACGCTTCGTGATGATCGACGCCGCGGTTTTGGTCGGGCTTGCGGCGGGGCTGAGGACGATGACGGCTCCGGCGGCGGTGAGCTGGGCGGCCTGTTCGGGCACGATCGACCTTTCGGCGACGCCGCTGTTCTTTCTCGGACACCTCGCCTCGCCGGTGATCTTCACTGCGCTCGCGGCCGTCGAGCTCGTCGTCGACAAGCTGCCCACGACGCCGAGCCGGCTCATTCCCTTCCAGCTCGGGTCGCGGATCGCAAGCGGCGGGTTCTGCGGCTGCGCCTTCGGCCTGGCGGCGAATGGGGCGGCGTCGGGCGGCCTGCTCGGAGCGGTGCTCGGAGCAGGCGCTGCGGTCGCGGG
>NZ_JBJKEX010000688.1:0-650 GCF_045505405.1 Hansschlegelia beijingensis
GCCTCGACGACCGCCGCAGCCAGCCGCTCCGTCTCCTGCCGGACGCAACCGCGTTCGAGCAGCACAGCGAACTCGTCGCCGCCGATCCGCGCCACGAGCGCCGCGCCGCGGCAGGCGGTTCTGAGCCGCGAACCGGTCTCCCGCAGGCAGTCGTCTCCGATCGCGTGGCCGAACGTGTCGTTGACCTGCTTGAAGCCGTCGAGGTCGGCGAGCAGCAGCGCTCCGCCGCGGCCTTCCACGCAGAGCGCGCTGAGCCGGGCCTCGAACAGCGCGCGGTTGGCGAGCCCAGTGACCGGGTCCATCTGCGCGAGCCGGCGGGCTTGTTCGGCGGCCGTCTTGGCCTCCGTCACGTCCTGCTTCAGCCCGTAGAGCTCGCGGGCTCCGCGGCTTCCGCGCCCCACGGTCGCGGAAATCCGGATCCACCGACTGCGGCCTCTCGCGGTGATGATCTCGGCGTCGAGCGCAAAGCCCTGGCCCTCGCTGATCGCGCGGGCGCGGGCCGCCTCGAGCGCCCCGCGCGAGCGCGGCTCGTAGAGCTCCAGTATTTCCTGCCGGCGCAGCGGCGCGCCCTGCCGGATGCCGAAAAGGCTATAGACGCCGGCGGTCCAGTTCAGGCGCTCGTCGGCGAGCCGGCAGCGCCAGACGCCGGC
>NZ_JBJKEX010000069.1:0-12503 GCF_045505405.1 Hansschlegelia beijingensis
CCCCCGCCGCGCCGCGAGCGAGCGGTCGTAGCCGGCGAGCAGGGCCTGGGCCTGACCGCCGGGAAAGCTCGGCGCGACGCGGGCGCGGTTCGTCATGATCTGGGTCCCGGGGCCGTGGGCGTCAGCCGGTCCTGCGGGCGCGGTCGTTGAACTTAAGCATCTCGATGACGCCGTCATATTCCCTGGCTTCGGTCGGCACGAACTCGATGTCCTTGCCGTCCGAGAGCGCCCTGAAGCCGGCCGGGTCCTTCTTCGGCATGTCGAGCATCGCCTGCTTGATCGCCTGCTTCAGCTCGGCCGGGAGGCTCGCCAGCACCGCGTAGGGATCTCCCGGCAGGAGGTCGGTGCGGAACACGACGCGGAAGTCGTCGGGCGTGAGCGGCTTGCCGGCGGCGTCCTTGAGCATGCCCTTCTCGGCCATGCGGGTGACGTGGGTGTCGGTGTCGGCGTACCAGGCGTTCGCCGCGACGTCGGCCGTGCCCTGGGTCAGCGCCAGCACTGCATTCTCATGGCTGCCGGCGAAGAACACCTTGCCGAAGTAGCTGTCGGTCTTGACGCCTTTCTTGTCGAGGAAGAAGCGCGGCGCGTTGTTTCCCGAGGTCGAGTTCGGATCGACCAGGGCGAGCGTTTTGCCCTTGAGGTCCTCGAGCGTCCGATAGGGGCTGTCGGCGCGCACCAGCAGCACGGAGGTGTAGCCGGTGGAGCCGTTGTTGCGGCGGGCCCGCGTGATCGCCTCGGTCTCCACGCCGGTCATCAGCGCGCGGGCGTAGGACGCCGGGCCGTAATAGGCGATCTGGATGTTGCCGGCGCGCTGGCCCTCGATGATCGCCGCGTAGTCGTTGGCGATGCGGAAGTTGACCTTCACGCCGAGCTCCCTGGACAGGTAGTCGGCGAGCTTGCTGTAGCGGTCCGTGGTGACCGACGGGTTCTCGGTCGGGATCGCGGCGAAGGTGAGCTCGGGGTATTTCTCCTTCCAGCCCTGCGCCTGGGCCGCGGCCGGCGCCATGACGCCCGCCGCGAGCGCGGCCGCGATCAGGGTTCTGCGGTTGAGCATAGGATTGTCCTCGTCGTGAAAGCCGCCGGCCGCCCAGGCCGGATGCATGGGTTCAGGCGACCGCCACCGCGCGCGTCAGGGCGGGGGACCGCGCTTCCAGGACCGCTTGCCGCTCGTCCGCCGCGTCATCGGCTTCGATGCCGTAGAGCGCGCGGGCGACGTCGTCGGTGAGATCCTCAGGCGCGCCGTCGAACACCACGCGCCCGGCCGCCATGCCGACGAGCCGGTCGCAGTAGCTCCGGGCGAGGTCGAGCGAATGGAGGTTGCAGAGCACCGTGATGCCGTAGCGCCTGTTGATGGCGCGCAGCGCGTCCATCACGACGCGGGTGTTGCGCGGGTCGAGCGAGGCGATCGGCTCGTCGGCGAGGATGATCTGCGGCTCCTGGACCAGCGCCCGGGCGATGGCGACGCGCTGCTGCTGGCCGCCGGAGAGGTTCTCCGCGCGCTCGGATGCAAGATGCGCGATGTCGAACTGCTCGAGAGCCGCGAACGCGATCGCGCGGTCCACGTCGGACCACAGGCGCAGCAGCGAACGCATGGCGGAGGCGTGACTGAGCCGGCCCATCAGCACGTTCGTCAGGACGTCGAGCCGTCCGATGAGGTTGAACTGCTGGAAGATCATCGCGCAGTCGGCGCGCCAGGCGCGAAGCGCCGCGCCCTTGAGCGCCCCCACGTCGCGACCGTCGAAGCGGATCGTCCCCGCCGAGGGCGCGCTGAGCCGGTTGATCATCCTGAGCAGAGTGGACTTTCCGGCGCCGGAGCGTCCGATCACGCCGACGAAGGCGCCCATCTCGACCTTGAGGTCCACGCCCGCGACGGCGAGGTTGCTCCCGTATCGCCGTGTGAGGCCGTTGAGTTCGAGCATTTCGATCCCGGAGCCGGAGTGACTTGCCGAGCGGCGATCAGCCGCTGCGCCAGCTTTATGAGACCTTGCGTAGCTCTCCCGTATTACATCATCATGACAGCCGATATCGCTGTTAAGTGGCGGGGAATACTTCAAAAAGCGAACGCGGGCGGCCGCGTGCCCAAAACGCGGCCGCGCGGCTTGGATGATCCGGAGCGATCGTCCCGAAGCTTGCGTACGAGGCTGGATTATCACCCGCCCCAGACGCCGCGCCGTCTTCCGGCCCCTGGCGTCGCCACTATGGCCGGCGTGCTCACGCATCGTCCAATTGATCGTTTCCCCAGTTGCTATATGAAAAAGCTATGAGGTTCACGCAGCTCCGCTCGTTCCACGCCGTCGCCGCAGCGGAGAGCGTCACGGCCGCCTCCCAGCAGCTCAACGTCAGCCAGCCGACCCTGACGACCCAGGTCCGCGCGCTCGAGGAGGAGTATTCCGTCGAGCTGTTCATCCGCGCAGGCGGGCGCATGCGGCTGACGGAGGCCGGCCGGCAACTCCAGCAAATCACGCGTCGCCTGTTCGCCGAGGAGGCCGACGCCCGACACTTCCTGACCGAGAGCCGCGAACTGAAGACGGGCAAGCTCAGGGTCGGCGCGGTCGGGCCGTTCCACGTGACCGAGATGCTCGTCGCTTTCCACGCCCGCTATCCGCAGATCGAGATCTCCGTCTCTGTCGGCAATTCGGTGGAGGTGCTCGAAAGCCTGCTCGACTTCCGATCGGACGTCGCGGTGCTCGCCTATGTCGAGAACGACCCGCGCCTGTGGGTCCGGCAGTACAGCGAGGATCCGATCGTCGTCTTCGGCCGGCGCGACCACCCGCTCATGCAGGCGGCGGGCGGCCTGCGGATCGCGCAGCTCGACGGCCAGCCGATGGTCTATCGCGAGCGGGGATCGAACACCCGACGCGCGAGCGAGGCGGCTCTCAGGGCGGCCGGCGTCGCGCCGCAGATCGTCATGGAGATCGGCAGCCGCGAGGCCGTGCGCGAGGCGGTCGCGAGCGGGGTCGGGCTCGGCTTCGTCTCGCTCGCGGAATATATCGCCGACGAGCGGCTGACGCATCGCCCGGTCGGCGACGCGAACATCTTCAATCACGCCCACGTCGCCTGCGTCCGCGATCGCGACCAGTCCCGGCTGATCGCGGCGTTCATGGAGGTCGCGGCCGCCTTGAGCGAAGCGCGCGGAGGTGGAGCGGCCGGCTGATCTCGATGACGCTTGCGGGCGCTCACGCCGTCCAGGGCATCGACCAGGTCCGGACATGGGTGAAGCCCTTCATGGCCTCCGCCACGCCTTCCTTGTCGCCGAGGCCGGAATCCTTGATGCCGCCGAAGGGAGACATCTCGATCCGGTAGCCTGGAACTTCCCACACGTTCACGGTCCCGACCTCGAGCTCCGTGACGAAGCGGTTGATGTAGTCGAGACGGTCCGTGCACACGCCCGACGACAGGCCGTAGGCGGTGGAGTTCGAGATGCGGATCACCTCCGCGATGTCGTCGGGGCAGCGGATGATCGGGATCACCGGCCCGAAGGTCTCCTGGCGCACCAGCTCGCAGCCATAAGGCACGTGATCGACCACGGTCGGGGCGAACAGCGCGCCCTGCCGCGGCGCGCCATGCAGCACCTCGGCGCCCAGCCCGACCGCCTCGTTGACCCGGTTCTCGAACAGGATTGCGGAGCGCTCGTTGATCACCGTGCCGACGTCGGTGGACGGATCCACCGGGTCCCCGGACTTCAGCCGCCTGGCCTTCTCGACGACCAGCTTCGAGAATTCGTCCGCGACCGCGTCCACCACCAGGATGCGCTTCACCGCCGTGCAGCGCTGCCCGGAGTTCTTGGTCGCGCCCGCCACCGCGAGCTCCGCCGCCCTGTCGAGGTCGGCGTCCTCCATGACGATCAGCGGGTCGTTGCCGCCGAGCTCCAGCACGACGCGCTTGTAGCCCGCGATGTTCGCGATGTGCTTGCCGACGCGCACCGAGCCCGTGAAGGTCACGAGATCAGCGTCCGGGTCGGTGATCATGGCGTCGCCCATGGCGGACGGGGCGCCGGTCACGACCGACAGCATCTCGGGCGGCAGGCCCGCCTCGTACAGCACGTCGGCGAGCGCAAGCGCGGTCAGCGGCGTGAGCTCCGTCGGCTTCAGCACCACGCGGTTGTTGGTCGCGATCGCGGGCGCGAGCTTGTGACTCACCATGTTGAGCGGGTGATTGAACGGCGTGATCGCGGAGATGACGCCGAGCAGGGGCGTGCGCGTGGTGAAGATCTTGCGCGCCTTGCCCATCGGGGAGATGTCGCAGGCGTAGATCTCGCCGTCGTCCCGGATCGTGAGCTGGGCTGCGAACGACCAGACGTCATAGGCGCGCGAGGCCTCGTAGAGGCCGTCTTTCCAGCAGAGCCCGGTCTCGGCGACGATGAGGCGGGCGAACTCCTCCTTGCGGTCCCGCAGCAGCTCCGCGGTCTTCTGCAGGATCTGCTGACGCTCGTAGCGGGTGAGCTTCGGCTTGAAGGCGCGCGCCTTGGCGAAGGCGCCGCGCACATGCTCCGGCCGCGCCGCCGGAACCGTGCCGACGACGCTGTTGTCGTAAGGATTGAAGACCTCGACCGTCTCGTCGGTCTGGACCAGCTTGCCCGCGATCCGCATGGCCTCGCGGCGGAAGGGCGGCTTGACGATGGCGTTCATCGGGATCACCGGACCAGGTTGAGCGCGACGTCGAAGACGTCGAAATTGCGCAGGGTTCGCCCCGTCGGAACCTCGATCGGACGGTTCGCGATCATCGGCACGGTCTGCTCGGTGAGGCCGCCATGGCTGCGGAGCGGCTCGGTAAGGCCGGACAGATCGTGCTTCGCCGCCGACGTGCCCAGCACCTTGTGACGGTCGGAGAGCACCACGACGTCGCCGATCCGGTCGGCCGGCAACTCGAAGCGCTGGCACGCCTCCTCGGCCGGGATCGCGACAGTGACGCCCTCAATCGCCCTGGCGATCTCGATCACGGCCGGCTTCATCGCCGCGTCGACATAGACGGTCGCGAAGGAGCCGAGCGCGCCGTGATGCGCGACGTAAGGGTCGGTGATCGGCAGGATCACCCGCGTCGCGCCCGCGCCGAGCTTCGCGTCCAGGATCTCCTGCAGGTAGATCACGTCGGGCGAGCCGTCGGCGAGATGCTTGTCGTTCATGCCGTGGTCAGCGGTCATGACGAGGGTGCAGCCGGCGGCGTCGAGTTCGCCGACATAGCGGTCGAACATCGCGTAGAACGCGTTCGCGACCTCGGAGCCCGGCGCCGCCTTGTGCTGCACGTAATCCGTCGTCGAGAGGTACATGACGTCAGGACGGAAGATCTTCAGGAGCTTCACGCCGGCCGCGAACACGAATTCCGAGAGGTCGGCGGAATAGACCTCCGGCAGCGGCAGGCCGACGAAGTCCAGCACGCTCTCGATCCCGTTCTCGGCGAGGTTCGCCCTGTCCGCCTTCTCGGACGAGAAAGCGATCGCCGTCCCGGACGTGAAGTCGAGCCCCTTGCCGAGCAGGGCGCGCAGCTTGTCCTTGGCGGTGACCATCGCGACCTTCATGCCGGCCTTCTGGAACTCGGCCAGGATGGTGGGCGCGCGCAGGAATCGGGCGTCGTTCATCATCACTTCGACGCCCGCTTCGCGGTCGTAGAAGAAGTTGCCGGCGATCCCGTGCACGGCCGGCGGACGGCCGGTGATGATCGACAGGTTGTTCGGGTTGGTGAAGCTCGGGATGACCGAGAGCGCGGTCGCGCTCGCCCCCGTCTTCATCAGGCGGTCGAGGTTCGGCGCGAGGCCGGCCTCGATCGCGCGCTCGATGTAGCCGGGCTCGGAGCCGTCGATGCAGATCACGACCACGGGTCGCTCGGGCCGCCTGTAGGATCGGCCGTTCGCGACGACCTCGGCGCCGAGGTTGACGTGCATGTTCATGATGCTCTCCTCACGCCGCCGCGGCGAGCACGGCCTCGCGGCTGCCGATGAAGTTCAGGCCGCGCTCGCCCCGCAGGGCGTCGTCGATCGCCGCCAGCCAGTCATTCTGCGTCACCCCGTAATCCGCGGCGCGGGTCGAGACGCCGAGCGCCTTGAGGAAGGCGTCGAGCCTGTCGGCACCCGCGTGGAGATCGTCGCCGAAGATCCGCTGGAGGGTCGCGTCGCATGCCGCGTTCCGGCCGATCACGCTGCGCATCACCGCAGGCAGGCTGAACGAGCAGGCGATGCCGTGCGCGGTGCCGTGGTGGAGCGTGAGGTAGTAGGACAGCGAATGGGCGAGCGCCGTCTTCGTGTTCGAGAAGGCGAGCCCGGCGAAGAGGCTCGCCCGCGCGACCCGCCCGCGCAGCGCCAGATCGTCGAGTCGCTCGAGCAGCTTCGGCAGGGCGTCGAGGATCTCGGTCGCGGCGAACACGGCGTGATTTGCCGACACCGGATTGGCGTTGACGTTCCAGATGCTCTCAAGCGCGTGGCTGAGGGCGTCGAGGCCGGTCGACATGGTCAGGCCGCGGGGGGCGGCGAGCGACGCCTTCGGGTCGAGGATCGCGTGCTCGGGATAGAGGTTCGGCCGGTTGAGCGAATACTTCTTCCTGGCCTCGGTGTCCCAGACGGTCGCCCAGCTGGTGACCTCGCTGCCCGTGCCCGAGGTGGTCGGCGCCGCGATGATCGGCGTCGCGCTCAGCGTCTCCGGTCCGGCGCGGCCTTCGAGGAACGCCTGCACCCGTCCGAAGTCCGCGCCGGCGGCGGCCAGCACCTTCGCGGTGTCGATCACCGATCCGCCGCCGAAGGCGACGATGACTTCAGGCGCCGTGGACGCCGCTCCATAGGAGCGGCAGGCGATCCTCAGCCCGATGAAGCTCGGGTTCGGCTCCACGTCTCGCACCACGACCGCCGGCGCGCCGACGATCCGGCGGATCGCCTCGACCATCTCGTCGAAATAGGGGTGATCGTCATAAGTGAGCAGGCAGTAGCTCCGCCCCGCCACCTTCTCGCGGATCGCGGAGGCTGCGTCCTCCCCGAAGGTCACCCTGACCGGGTTCGCATATCCCCACGCCGACATCTCCGCTCCCCCACAATGACTGCCGGGTAAGACAGGAGAGCCAAACGCTGTCGCATTCCAATTGATAGTTGAAGCGACGCGCATACAAAAAATCTATGGGCCGTGTCGCGAGGCGAACGGACGCTTAGCCGCGTGTGCGGCTAGGTCAGCGTGAACCTGAGGTCGCCGAGGCCCTCAAGCGTGGACACGATCTCATCTCCCGCACGCAGCCAGCGGCGCTCCTCCGGCGGTGCCTTCTCTCCGAAGATCACCCCCTGGGGCGTGCCGGTGAACATCACGTCGCCGGGCTTTAGCGTCATGATCCCGGACGCGAAGCTGATCAGCTGGCGGCAGTTGAAGATCATGTCGTTGGTTGACCAGTCCTGCCGGGTCTGGCCGTTCACCACGGTCTTGAGCTTCAGGTTGTTGGGGTCGGGCACCCTGTCGCGCGTGACGAGCCAGGGGCCGATCGGCGCGAAGCCGTCGGATGTCTTGCCGATCATGAACTGCGAGGTCGCGGTCTGCAGGTCGCGCGCGCTGAAATCGTTGCCGGTGGCGTAGCCCGCGACGAAGTCGAGGGCGTTCTCCTCCGTCGCGTCGCGGCACTCCCGGCCGAAAACGATGACGAGTTCGGTTTCAAAGTCGAAATGGCGCGCCACCCTGGTGGGCAGCGCGATCGTGCCGCCGTGGTGGTTTAGCGCGTTGTTGAACTTGTTGAACAGCGGCGGGATCTTCGGGATCGGCGTGCGGGTCTCGTGGGCGTGCTCCCGGTAGTTGAAGCCCATGCAGATGATCTTCTCCGGCCGCGTCACGAGCGGCGCGAAGGTCACGGCGGAGAGGTCGAGCACGACGGCGTTCGCCGGCGCCGCCTTCGCGGCCTCGATGACGGCGCGAAGCTCCGCGCCGCGGCCGTTCTGGAGCAGGTCGTCGACATCCGTCGGCGCCGGAAGCCCGAGGGCCCGCGCCGTCGCGCCGACGTCCAGCACGCCCCGCTCGGTCTCGACGCCGAGCGCGTAGCCTTCGTCCCTGCGAAGGTTCGCGATCCGCGCGCCGAGCGTCGCGACGTCGTCGAAATTCTGCTGCGCCATGGCTGTTCCTCCCTCGAGACGCGGGTCCCGCTCTCATCGGTTCCTACGCTGAACGGGCGCCTTGTCTACTCGATCCACTGCGGCGCGAGCGGCAGAGAGGCCATCTGGGCGGCGTCGTGGTTGATCCAGAGCTTTGCGCGTTCGCGGGCCATCAACTCTTCGACCTTCGCCATCGAGGCCTTGCTCTGCACAGGGTCCGAGTTGAACTTCGGGACGTAGCGGCGCTGAAAGCTTTCCTCGAAATGCGCCACGTCCCCGCTCAGGATCACGGCGCCGGACTTCGGCAGCCGCACCATCAGGCAGCAATGTCCGGGCGTGTGGCCGGGGGTGGAGAGCAGCGTCACCGAGCCGTCGCCGAAGACGTCGTGGTCGCCCTCGACCACCTCGGTCGGGTTCGAGCGCAGGGTGTCGTAGAGCTGCGGCAGGAAGCCGAACTGGTCGGGGTTCTCTCCGAACATCGCGTCCCGCTCGGCCTTCTGCGCCACCCAGCGCGCGCCGGGGAAAAGCCTGCAGTTCCCGACATGGTCGAAATGGGCATGGGAGAGGATGAGCGTGCCGACGTCGCTCGGTGCGATCCCGATCTCCTTCAGCTGCCCCGCGATGGTGCGCCTGGCGACGCCGCGGATGTCGTGCGCGATGATCCGGCCCTCGGGCGTCTCCGCCAGACTGTCCTCCATGCCGGTGTCCCAGAGGGTCCAGCCGTCGCTGCGTTTGATCAGATAGGCGTTGCAGCTGAGGCTGACATGCTCGCCGACGTGGACGCCGGGCGAATAGATCGAGCGGTCGTCCACCCGAGCCTCGCCGGAATAGAGCACATAGATCCGCTCCACCGTCGCGGCCGCCGCCGGACCTTTGTCATCAGGCGCCGCGTGTGTCGGCCGTGGGGTGATCAAGGCCGCGCCGGCCGCGAGGCCGGCCAGTCCCGCAAGGGCGTGTCGCCGGTTCATCGAACTCTCTCCTGTCGTCTCGGCGCACGGCGGCCGATACTCGCCAGGGCCTGCCGGGCCTGCCGTCGCTGTCTGGTGGGTCGCGCGCCGGGGCGTAGCCCCCGGCGGCGCGGCGGTCAGATGATCTGCCCGCCCGACACCTCGATCCGCTGCGCGTTCACCCAGCGGCTCGCGGGGGCGAGCAGGCTCGCGATCATCGGCCCGATGTCGTCCGGCACGCCGACGCGGCCCAGCGCGGTCATCTCGGCGAAGGCCTTGTTGAGGCTTTCGTCGTCCCGCACCGCGCCGCCGCCGAAGTCGGTCTCGATCGCGCCGGGCGCCACCGTGTTGACCGCGATGCCCCGGTTCCCGAGCTCCTTCGCCATGTAGAGGGTGAGGGTCTCGACCGCGCCCTTCACCGCAGCGTAGGCGCCGTAGCCCGGATAGGACATGCGGGTCAGGCCCGACGACAGATTCACGATGCGGCCGCCGTCGGCGATCAGCGGCAGAAGAGCCTGGGTCAGGAAGAACACGCCCTTGAAGTGAACGTCGACCAACCGGTCGAACTGCTCCTCGGTGGCGTCGGCGATCAGCGCGTAGTCGCCATGGCCGGCGTTGTTGACGAGATGGTCGAAGGTCCCGCGGCCCCAGGTCTCGGCGAGCGCCGCCTTCAGCGTCGCCGCGAACGGCCTGAACGCGGCGACCGAGCCGGAGTCGAGCCGGAACGCGAGCGCCTTGCGGCCCATCCGTTCGATCTCGGCCACGACCTTCGCGGCCTCGTCGGCGCGGCTCTGATAGGTGATGATGACGTCGCCGCCGCCGCGCGCGATGGCGAGGGCGGTGTTGCGGCCGAGGCCGCGGCTGGCGCCGGTGACGAGGGAGATGGTGGTCATGTTCGCGGGCTCCGTTGGGGACGGGCTGAACATCGTCGGCGTCGGCCTGGCCTTGTTTCCCGAAGCTCGACGGTTTTTGCCTATTCCTCCGAAGCCGCGTGCATTCCCCGCCTCGACGGCGTAGCTTTCGGCCATGGCCACTTTGCTCGAAGCCGTCCGCGCTCATGTCGACGTCCAAGGGGCCGCCGACGGCGTTTTCAAAACGCCCATCGCGGGCCTCACGCTGGTGCGCGCTATGGCGCCGAGCGAACTCGTCCACCAGATCCCGCGCCCGCTTGTCGCGCTCGTGCTGCAGGGGGCCAAGCATGTCGCGATGGGCGTCAGCGCCTTCGACTTCGCCGCCGGCGACTCGCTGCTGATCACCGCCGACGTCCCAACGCTCAGCCGGATCACCCGGGCGAGCCGCGCCGCGCCCTATTACTCGCTCGTGCTGGAGCTCGACCCTGCGATCATCGCTGACCTGACCGCGCAGATGCCGGAGCATCGCGCGGACGACCACACGCCCGTGCGCGTTCACCCGACTGAAGCCGAGGTGGCGGACGCCGCGCTCCGTCTGGTGCGGCTGTTCGAGCGCCCGTCCTCTGTTCCGGTGCTGGGCCCCCAGCTTGTGCGCGAGATGCATTACTGGCTGCTTTGCGGCCGGCACGGCGCCGCCATCCGCCTGCTCGGCTGGCCGGAAGGCCATGTGCGACGGGTGGCGCGGGCGGTCGCTCTGCTTCGCGCCGAGTTCGCGCGGCCGTTGCGCGTCGAGCAGCTCGCGGAGACGGCGGGCATGAGCCTGTCCTCGTTCCACGAGCATTTCCGCAGCGTCACGTCGCTTTCGCCGCTGCAGTTCCAGAAGCAGTTGCGGCTGATCGAGGCGCGGCGGCTGATGCTCTCGGAAGACGCCAGCGCCAGCAGCGCGGCCTATGCGGTCGGCTATGAGAGCGTGTCGCAGTTCACGCGCGAATACGGGCGCATGTTCGGCGCGTCGCCCGTCCGCAGCGCGCGCGCCGCGAAGGCGCAGGTCCAGGCGGTGGCCTGACGGCTCAGGAGGGCTCGCGGGGTCGGTTCAGGTCCTGTGGCTGTTCACGCGCTCGCCTCCCTTTCACAAGGCGCGTTCAGCGCTTCCGCCTTCGATCACCGACCGAACGGCGCGCGCGGCGAAGGTCGGCGAGGTGCGCAGGGTGGCCTGCGCGTCGCCCGGTTATCTGGAGAGCCGCGGAACGCCGCGAAAGCCCGAAGTTCCGGTTCTAGTATCGGAACTGGATCTCTCCGCCGACGAAGCGGACGGTCTTGCCGGGCCCGGTCTCACTCAGGAAGCGGCCGGGCTTGAAGAGGGCGTAGGACGTCTCGAGCGTGATGTTCGGCGTCGCCTCCCACCCCAGAACGATCTCGCCCTGCGTCCCCACATAGCGCGCCCGGCTCCCGGCCGACGGGCGAATGAGGTTTCCGGGATTGCCGTAGACGCCGTCGTTCAGCGACTGCCGCCAGTAGAAGACGGCCGCGCCCGTCAGCGACCAGCCGGACCCGAGCGACACCCCGATGACCGGATGCAGGTTCATCAGGTTGGCCGGGCCGATCAGCCCGATCTCGCCGAAATACTTGCCCTTGGGAAACAGCGCGTTGAACGTCCCGAGGCGGCCGCCCGGGCCGCCGTCGCCGCTGATGATGTTGGCCTTGAGCTCGACGAACGGCCGAAGGGGGGCTGCGGAGAAAGTGTAGCGCGTGTCTGTCGCCACGGACCACGCGAAGATGCTCTCCCGGCCGAAGGAGCCGAGTTGCAGCATCGCCTCGTGGTTCCAGCTCCAGCCGTCGACCGAGCCGAACAACCGGGCCCCGAAGGTCTGGCGTCGCTCGTCAGCGACGCCGCTGTCGAAGCGCGCGTCCTCGCGCTCATATCCGATCCAGTAGAGATCAAGGCCGGCGTTCGGCGCGATCTCGGGGGAAGCGCGGGTGGCGTAGAGGCCATAGACCTTGCGGCCGAGGTCGGAGCGGTCGTTGAAGTCCCCGAGCGCGTTCGCGACGGGGCGGTATGCGAACGCGTCGGCGGTCCAACCGCCGAGCTCCAGCCGCGCCCGCGCGCCGTCGAGCGACAGCGGCACGTTCGGGCCGAAGCGCAGACCGATCAGCCGCTCCGATCCGTAAGCGACCATCTGCCGCCCGGCCCGGACCGAAAGCTCGCCCGTGCCGGCCGGCGTGGCGACCTCTGCGAAGCCCTGCAGGAACTCCACCCCGGTCTCGTCCACCGGCCCCTCGGTCAGCGCGCTGCGGTCCGCCCAGGCGCCAAGCACCTGGCCGAAGACACGGAGGTGCGGCCCGAGACGGAGGTCCGCGTAAGGCATGATCCGCAACCAGCCGTAGCCCTCGTCGGGCTTCGCGGAGTCGAAATTGTCGGCGTAGCGCTCGAACCGAAGCCGGAGGTCCGCGCCGAGCGTCAGAAAGCTTGTTCCCGCGGCGTCGAGGGGAAGGAACTTGAACGACTCCCATGCCGCGCCCGTGCGGTTGGCCGGATCCCGGAGGGCGCCCCAGTCCTCGTCCGCCCGGTTGTTGGAGAAGGACGGCGGCTCCGCGCAGTTCGCGCGGACGAAGCCGCATTGCAACATCGGGACGATTGGCCATGTCGACCATGGCAAG